>DATNHU010000092.1:0-7126 GCA_035604795.1 Candidatus Limnocylindrales bacterium | reverse complement strand
CTCCCGCGACGAACGCTCCCGGCACCCAGGGATATCCCCAGCAGCGATAGGGCCGCGACATATTCGGTTCGGTATAGCGCAGCCGGAATAGTCCAACCGTGGCCATACCGTAAAATATCCATCCGGCAAAAATGAAAAGGGAGGTTAGGTCCTCAAATGTCCCGGTCAATGCAAACAAACTCGCGAGGATCGCCTGAAAGATCAACGCGTTGCCCGGAGTGCGAAACTTCGGATGGATTCCTCCGGCCACTCGGAAGAAGAGTCCGTCGCGCGCCATGGCGTAATCCACGCGCGCCCCGCTCAGAATGGAGGAGTTCAACGAGCCTAGTCCGGCAATAACCATGGCCACGGTTACCCAGATGGCCGCATTTTGCCCGGCAAAAGTCGCCACCACATCCGAGGCCACGTGCGCCGAAGCCCCCACCTTCGCAAATGGCAGGACATAGAAACACGCCGCGTTGAAAAGAAGGTACACGCCCGCCACCATAGCCACTCCCCACACCAGCGCAAGAGGGAAGTTGCGTCCAGGGTTCTGCACTTCGCTGCCAACCAGGTTCAGATCTTCCCACCCATCGTAAGCCCACAGGGCGGCAGCCATGGCCGCCAGAAATGCGCTGAATGCGCCCATGCCCAACGCCGAGGGGAAAAGCGGATGCACTGCGGTTCCTCCTCCATGCGAAAAACCAAATGCAGCGATGATGATGGCCACGACCGATGCTATCTTGATCACCGTGAGCATGACTTGGACACGACCGCCCAGGCGCACACCCAGGTAATTAATTCCCGTCACGGCCAGCAAGATCAAGATGGCCAGTGGCTGCGCCCAGGAAAAAACGAAATGGAAGTGATGCGGCGATCCGAAAAGAGAATAGTCCCAATCAAAAATGTGGATGGGCGCCGCGACCGCGGGCATCAGGAATCCCCAGAAGCGCAAAACTCCCGCGGCGATGCTGGCCGCCGACGCTGGCCGGGCAACGATGGAATGTGTCCAGCCAAATAAGAATCCCCACACCGGGCCGAAGGAGCGGCTCAGGTAGGCGTATTCTCCTCCAGCCTCGGGAATGGCCGCGCCCAGCTCGGCGTAAGCCAATGCACCAAAGAGCGAGAGCATCCCGCCGACAATCCAAGCGGCATAAACGATGCCCAGCGAGCCGCCGACCGACGCCATTTCCGCGGGCTTCAGGAAAATGCCCGTGCCAATCATGGTCCCCACAACGATGGCCGCCGCAGCCCAAGGACCCAGGCCGCGCACTAGTTCGAGGCGTTGTTTGCTTTCGCTCATTGGGTTGCGCTACGAACTCCCACCGGCCGCAGGACGCAGCAAGCTTGCCAGCGATCCCGCAGCCAACGTTACCAGTGTGCCCGCGAGAACGTACCAAGTCCAGACCAAGGGCGTGTAATGCGATATATAAACCATCGCGGTCAGGCCAACCGCCATCCCCGTGACCGCACCGAAGGCATTCGCGCGCCGGTTGTAAAAACTCAGCAGGAATAGTCCCAGCAAGCCACCGAACGTGATGGATGCAATGGAGAGCCCAGCTTCAAGCAGGCGCCCCCACGTACGCAAACCAAGGGCGAGCAAAACCGCGCCCCAGACCAACGTCATCCAGCGGGAGACCCGAAGAAGTTGCGCGGAGTCTGCGGCGTTCGGCTCCACTTCAGCTCCGCTCAGCCTCTTGAAATCCACAACGCTCGATGCGGCCAGCGAATTGAGCGAGCCGCTGGCGTTGGACATGGCCACGGCGAAAATTGCCGCCAGCACCAACCCGCGCAACCCAGTCGGCATCTGCGTCACAATGAAAGTCGGAAATACCGAGTCATAGCTTTGCCCAGGCACGATTGCGGGCGCTCCATTAAATACATAGAGCATTACGCCGAGCACCAGGAACAACGCAAACTGGATAAACACGACTACGGCGCTTCCTAGAATCGCGGCCTGCGCCTGGCGCTTTGATGCAGCCGCCAGCAGTCGCTGCACGATCGTCTGATCCGTCCCGTGGCTTGCCATGGTGAGAAACGTCCCGCCAATCACCCCCGACCAAAACGTGTAAGTGTGCGCCGCCTCGGTGAAGCTGAAACGAAAATCCCACACAGTCAATTTTCCACCCGCAGCCGCAGCGGTGCTGGCGATTTGACCCCATCCCCCCGGTATCCTGTGTAGCAACAAAAAGAATGCTGCGGCCGACCCGCCCAGATAAATAACGGTTTGAATCACATCGGTCCAGATGACCGCCTTCATCCCGCCTTCCCAGGTATAGAAGAGCGTGAGGAGCAAAATCACTACCACCGAAGCCTGTTCGCCGATTCCGAATGCCAGATGGACAACTAGGGCCACGGCGGCAATGCGCACCCCTTCCGCGAGCGCGCGAGTGACCAGAAACGTCAGCGCGGCCGCAGATTTCGCCCGCGCGCCGAACCGTTTTTCGATCAACTGATATGCCGTGTAGTATTCCCCGCGGAGAAATCTGGGAATAAAGATCACCGCGAGAATGATCCTGCCAACCACATAGCCCATCACCAACTGCAGGAAGGTAATGTTTCCCGCATAAGCAAGAGCTGGAGTCCCGATGATCGTAAGTGTGGAAGTCTCCGTGGCAACGATGGAAAGTGATAAAGCCCACCACGGCGCCGTGCGTCCGCCCAGGAAATAGTCGCGGATGTTGCGTTGGCCGCGGCGGAAATAAACTCCGAATGCCGTGATACCGGTCAGGTAGAGGGCCAGAACGGCAAGGTCCAGCGGAGATAAATGCATCGCACCTCGAATCGTAAATCGCGTCGTGCGCCGGCGCGATAATAGTGGCCTGCGGGAAACCGAGTCAAGCAAAGGAAACGCTCGATGTGTATTCCTTCAGTTAAATGCTCATATTCGCTCGGCGATTTTTCCCTGGAGGCAGGGTACAATCTTTGAGCGAATTCAGTTTGATTTTTGGCTGTTCGCAATGCCCCATGAATTGCTACCTCGGATTTGACGGCGGCGGCACCAAGACGGAGTGCATTGCTCTCGATGCGGCTGGAAATATCGTGGGCCAGGGTCACGCCGGTCCCTCGAATCCTTTGCGCGTGGGATATGACGCCGCGTGCGCGGCTTTGCAGTTGGCCGCCGCCTTTGCGGTTACGTCGGCCCAAAGCACGGCCAGCGATGTCCGCGCCGTGTGCGCAGGTCTGGCGGGTGCGGGCAGGCGCAACGTGGCCGGCGAAATGCGCGATCGGCTGTCAAAAATTTGGAAGGATGCGCGCGTCCGAATCATAACCGACGCGGAAGCAGCCCTGGAAACTGCAGTAGGCGATGGCGAGGGCGTGGTTCTGATCGCGGGCACCGGGTCCATTGCCATGGGCCGAAACGCAGCGGGCCAAACGGCGCGTGCGGGCGGTTATGGTCCGTGGATTGGTGACGCCGGAAGCGCCTATGATATTGGCCGGCGCGCGGTGGGGGCGGTCGCAAAATCTCGCGACCTCGCCGGGCCGGCTACCATGCTGACGGAATTGGTCCTGGTAACGCTCGAGTGCGCTGATTGGGACGAAGTCGTTGAAAAAGTTGCCGAAGGTCCCGGCACAGTCTTTCCGCGACTGGTTCGTCCGGTGATGCAGGCCGCGGACGAAGGCGATCCGGCATCCATAGAAATTCTTTCGCGGGCAGGCCGCGATCTCGCCAATGTGGCCCTGGCCGTTATCGGCCATCTGGGATTGAAGGACAACGAATTTCGCGTGGCGCGCGCCGGGGGAGTTTTCAACCGCAGCTATATTCTCGATAATAAAGTCGATAGCACAATCATGCACGTGGTCCCTCGTGCGCAAATCAGTCTTCTCGGCCAACCGCCTGCGCTAGGGGCGGCGCGATTCGCGCTGCGCCAGTCAAATGCACAAGAGGCCAGTCGTGGCCAAGCCCAATGATTCCAACCCGATTCAACCTGAGGCGGCTCCTTGCTCAGCATTCGCTAAGGAACTCGCCGCAGTAAGCCCGGATTCACTCTCCGCATTGCTGTCTGATTCCCGCCTCGACGAAACTCATCTTTATCTCCTGCTCGAGCGCAAGGATTTGCCCGGAACATTTCTTCAGGAAGTTGCCAAGCGCCGAGATTTATTGCGAAGTTACCAGATAAAACGCTCGGTTACCTTTCATCCACACGTGCCGCGTCTGACCGCACTCCGCTTGGTCCGGGAACTCTACCTGATGGATTTGGTGAAGCTGTCGCAATCCCCACTTACAGCGGGTGATCTCCAGCGCGTAGCGGAAGAGCAGGTCATCAGCCGGCTGGCTCAGTTGCCGCTGGGAGAAAAAATTGCGCTGGCGAAGCAGGCTTCAGCGCGAGTGCTGGGTGCGCTCATTTCGGAAGGACACGCGCGAGTTTCCGCTCCAGCATTAAATAACCCGCGCCTGACCGAAGCCCAAGTGCTCAAGGTGCTGACGAAGGAAAAGCTGACTGCGGACCTACTTGCGTCTCTGGGGCGGCATCCGCGATGGTCCGTATTGCCGAATGTAAGGCTCGCTTTGTTGCGCCATCCGCATGCGCCGCTTGAATTAGCGCCGAAGCTGCTATCGCATTTGAATCTGGCTGACTTGCAGGCACTGGTCAAACTGAAAACAATTTCGACAGCAATTCGCAGGCACATCGAACACGAAATCTCGTGCCGAATGAGCGACGCGCGAGGCAACCCAGTCAAAGACCCACCGCAGGAATGACGACCACTGCCTACTTACGGACAAAAGGTTCTGGTGCGGGTGTCCCCAGCATTCGCAGGTAAGTCATGAGCTGTGCGCGATGGTGCACCTCGTGATCGTTAATGTTGCTATACAAGATGACCGCCACCTTCCTCCGAAAGCCAAGCCCTTCGTGAATGCGCTCTTCGTCCCATCGCTCCAAGGGGAAGCGCGCCACTTCGTCGAGCGTCTCGGCGTTGACGCGTTCCATTTCGTTTAGCTCTTCGGCAAGAGTCCTGGGCATCCCCACCACCGCGCCCAGGCCCCCGGGAATGCGTTTTTCGTAGTAAGAGAAGTCGCCTTGGAGCGCCACACGCCGCACGCCCTCCTGAGATACCCACATGTGCCTGAGCATTTCTCCGATGCTCAGCGCGCCCGGCACGGGACGCCAGGTCATATGCTCCTCGCGGAGCAACTCCGTAACCTGCCGTGTGCGCATCCCGTTGGCCACTTTCTGCTTCAAGAAGAATTCCTGGATGTTCATGTACTCCATTGTACCCCCCGAGGTTCCCCGGCGCTCGCTGCGCAACATATCCCCACTCTAGCGGTTGACACCGATTGCCTGCGCCGCTAGCATCGCCGTCGGAGGATATCCCCATGTCGCAAGATCCCGCCGCCTCCGTTCGAGAGCCAAACCGCCGGTATGAGCGCAGGTATCCTTTTGAAGCTGACCTGGAAATCGAGTGGGGGTCGGCCTCGTTTGGCGGACGCGTCCAAGATATCAGTAACGGTGGAATGTTCTTCATTTCCTCTGAGCCGTTGTGGCTGGGCGCGCGCTTCAATGCCAAGCTAGGTGTGGACCCTCCAATCCGTGTCGAATGCACCGTTCGCCACATCGAACCCGGCCGGGGAATTGCCGTTACCGTTGTTTTTCCTGATCCAGAATCCAAATCACAATTCATGGATTTGCTCGCACGCTTGGACTCTGCAAGATGAAGAGATGTTTGGACTGCGGCGCCGAGCGCGCCGCGGATCAATGCCCGGCATGCGGTCTTACATCAGCTGCGGCAGAAGTCGTTTTGCGTGGTCGCCTGATGCGCCGGACCGCGGTATTTTTGTTGGGATCGCTACTGTTTGTGCCTGCCAGCCAGGTCTTTCCCCCTCTCGAGTTAGATGCCATTCAGATTTTCGTAGGGTTGATCTTTTTCATCGCCCTGGGTCTTGCTGTACTTATCGATCGCCGCGCCCATCAGCGGGGTGAGGTGGAATTATTGAAACGCCTCTATTTTGGACTGCTTCCGCTTCCATGGATCGTCGCCGGGCTTCTTTACTGCAACGGGAAATTTGACACTTCAGCGCAACAGCGTGTCTCCGCGCGCGTCATCAGTCGCTTCCACATGCCGGGATTTCTTCTCAATAGCAACCGCCTGGTGGTTACCTCCTGGCGGTCTGGGCATGAAGTTGAGCGAGTTCCCGTCGGCAGCTTTGACTACGGCCGCTTCCGCTCCGGGGATGATGTCTTCGTGGCACTCCAGCCGGGAGCATTGGGAATTCCCTGGGTGATCGGGGTGTTTCGCGATGATTCCAACCACGCGCACTAAGCCAACCTCCTTTCGCGCGGCCGCGGAGAATTTGCGTGATAAATTAAGTTCATGCCCAAGCGCGTTGTAATCCTCGGCGCTGGTTTCGCAGGCATTCAAGCCGCCGTGGATCTTTCCAAATCCCTTGGGGCGCGGGGCGAAGCAGAGATTACGCTGGTCAGCGACCAGAATTATTTTCTCTTCACTCCGCTGCTGCCGCAGATTGCCTCCAGCAACATCGATCCGCGGCACATTGCCCAGCCAGTTCGGGATCTCCGTGGCCGGCGATCCTTTCGCTTCATTCGAGCATCCGTGCGCCAATTGGACCTGGATGGACGCCAAGTTCATTTGAATGTTTATGACGACCCGGATCGCGGCTCCGATATTTTGCCGTACGACTACCTGGTGATTTCCCCTGGAAGCCGCACCGATTACTTCCGCATTCCCGGAGCGCGGGAGAATACCTGGGACTTCAAGTCCCTGGAAGACGTCGTGGCGCTGCGTGAGCGGGTGCTCGATTTGTGCGAACATGCCGACCACACTTCCGACGAAAATATTCGCCGCCGGCTTCTCACGTTCGTAATTGTGGGAGGCGGCTACACCGGCATTGAGCTGGTGACCGAGTTGCATGACCTGCTCTTCAGTTATGTCGCCAAGCGCTATCGGGGAATCCGGTCCGAAGATATTCGACTGATCGTCCTGGAAGCCGGCCCGGCGGTACTCCGTGGAATTCATCCAAAGCTTGCTGCCCATTCGTCGCGCCGCTTGGCCCGGAAGGGAATTGAAGTTCGCACAAACACCCCCGCGGCGCGATGCTTTTCGGGTGGCGTCGAAACAAAGGGCGGGGAAGTGATTTCGTCGAACACTATTATCTGGACTGCCGGAGTCCGGGCTCACGAAATCGTCG
>DATNHU010000091.1:0-8059 GCA_035604795.1 Candidatus Limnocylindrales bacterium | reverse complement strand
ACACCGTCGGCCATCCTCACCGTGAGAATGCTTGACCCGTCGGGCAGGATTTCCACGCGAATTGCCACCGGATGATCAAACGTCCTCAACCAGAGAAATCTGTATACCTGCTGCTTGGATTTTTGCGAGAGTTCCCACAGGGAAGGCTCTTTAAGTGCCTTGAGCTGTCCTGAATACCAAGAGTCGAGAGCTTTGTTCAGCGTGGAGTCTTCATGGAATACGCGGTCTGGAAAATACTTTTGTGCATGGATGCCGCAGCTCAACAGACACAAACAGAGAAGAGTAAGGGTTGCGCGCTTCATGGATATCCAAACTAGCTTAAAGGGATGCGACGTAATGGGATCTGGTTGCTCCCGGCGAATCGGGTGAGATGGAAATCAAAGTCGAATACCCCACTTTTGACTACGCCAAAAATGGGATACCCGGCTCCTGACTCTTCCTTCTCCGAAGGCGGTCACATAAATCCGCGCCCTGAAATTCCTCCACAAATTCGTTGGCGTGCAACCAGCCAACGACAATGAGAGTTTACGAACCTTGACTTATAAATCTAATTAGTCAATATATCTAGCGGGGCAATCGTTACTCATGATAAATAGGCTCCGGCTTCTTCGGAACATCGGACAATTCGACTCAGTGGACGCAGGTGCGAATTTTCCACTGAGTCGCTATGTAGTGATCTACGCCGAGAACGGGCGTGGCAAGACCACTTTGACTGCAATTTTACGTTCACTGGCGTCCGGTGACCATATCCCGATAGTGGAACGGCGCCGGTTGGCGTCCCTTTAGTCGAGAAGTAGCTACCGCAATCAGACCGGTATTGGAAGCATTTCTCCGAGTCGCTTTCCCGGAGTATTTTCCTCCTGGCGGAACCGCAGGACAGTTTGCCGGTCTGTGTCAACAACGCGTTGGCCATGGCAACATGATACTAAGCGCATCAGATACCCAGGAACTTCTTGATGTGCTCGAATACGCAAATCGATTCCATCACGATACCAATCCTGCATGGCAAAATGAGGATATTAACGATGGGGAATTACGAGTATTTGTGGAACGAACCCTCAATTTCGCCAAGCGGTAGGCCAGAGAACGTGATCGTAACGCCACTCCAAGCGTGAAGATTTTGACCGGCATTCGAACAAGAACCGCGAACAAGATTCCTCTGACACGAAAATATTCCTCCTTTTTTCCATTGACATCAATTATAACTCTGTAGTAATCTAAGCCGCAGACTACGACGACCTTTTCGAATACTCACTCCCGAAACGGTACTGAATCCTCTGCCGGATGGCCACAAACGCCTTGTTTTATGCGCCTTTCGTAAGGATATCATTCTATGAGGTTTTAAATGCTCTCGGCGTATACTCTTATCCGCCATTTGGATTGGCGGACGTAAGTCGCAGAATTAGTGAGGGTTAGATAACTTAATGATAAATGACGTAAACCCTTTGGAATGATATTCATTGGACGATGGGTGCTCGCAACCCGTTTGTTTTGATATTCATGCAGAAATGATGGGGGAGGGGGGGCTACCTACGGATAGACGCGGTAAATCATCCGGGGGAAGGGAATCACTTCGCGGATGTGCTCGGTGCCGCAAATCCAGGCCACGGTGCGCTCGAGGCCCAATCCGAAGCCAGAATGGGGCACCGAGCCGTAGCGGCGCAGGTCCAGATACCACTGGAACGCTTCTTCAGGAAGCTTGTTTTCGCGCAGGCGCTGGATCAGCAAGTCGTAACTGGAGATGCGCTCGCCGCCGCCGATGATCTCGCCATAGCCTTCCGAGGCCAGCATGTCGAAACCCAGCGCGAGGTCGGGACGCTGTGCATCGGGCTGCATGTAAAACGCCTTGATGGCCGCGGGATAGCGGTGGACCATGACCGGACGGTCGTATTGCTTGGAAAGAATGGTCTCTTCGTCGCCGCCGAAATCGTCGCCCCATTTGGCCGGGTTGCCGCTTTTTTGCAGGATGGCGATGGCTTCGTCGTAGCTGATGCGCGGGAAGGGAGGCTTTACCGCAGCGAGCTTGGCGATATCGCGCTTGATCATCTCCAGTTCGCGGGCGCGGTTGGCGACCACCGATTGCACCGCGTGGCTTACCAAGCCCTCGGCCAGCACCATCATGTCTTCCAGGTGCGCGTAGGCGGCTTCCGGCTCCAGCATCCAGAATTCGGTCAGGTGGCGGCGCGTTTTGGATTTTTCCGCGCGGAATGTGGGGCCGAAACTGTAAACCTTGCCCAGCGCCGCGGCAATTGCTTCGAGATAAAGCTGGCCCGACTGCGTGAGATAAGCGGTGCTCTCGTCCACGTAGGGAACTTCAAAGAGCGTGGTGGTTCCTTCGCACGCGGCGGGCGTGAAAATCGGCGGGTCGGTGAGCGTGTAGCCCTGGCTGTCCATGAATTCGCGCGCGGCGCGGATGACTTCGGCGCGGATGCGAAGGATGGCGGCCTGGCGCGGCGAACGAAGCCACAAGTGGCGCCGGTCGAGCAGGAAATCCACGCCGTGTTCTTTGAGCTGGATGGGATAGGGATCCGATTCAGGGATTCGCTGGACGACTTCCACGTTGCTGACGTCCATCTCAAAACCGCCGGGGGCGCGCTGGTCGGCGCGGATTTTTCCGGTGACGACGCAGCTCGATTCCTGGGTGAGGTTGCGAAGCGTTTCAAATGCGCTTGGACTTTCTTTTTGAGAGCAGACACCCTGCAGCAGGCCGGTGCCGTCGCGGAATTGCGGGAACAAAAGTTTGCCGGACTCGCGCTGGTTGTAGAGCCATCCACGCAGAGTGATTTCCTGGCCGCCGTAGCGGCCGACATCGGCGATGGAAACAACGGGCATCTTGTGAACTCCCCCTAAATGGAGCGCAGGCGAATCAGGATTTCTCGCGCGCCTCTTCCAGCTTATCAAAAGTGGCGCGGATGTCATTGGAAGTTGGCGGCTGCGGCAATTGTTCGC
The DNA here is from genome assembly GCA_035604795.1 of Candidatus Limnocylindrales bacterium. Classification (GTDB taxonomy): domain Bacteria; phylum Acidobacteriota; class Terriglobia; order Acidiferrales; family UBA7541; genus DASTCZ01. The sequence goes on along the minus strand of DATNHU010000091.1, from coordinate 5,110 downwards.
GCAGTTCGAGCACGCAGGGCAATTCTTTGGGGATTGCTTTTAATAGTGGTTGCCATTCGATCGTGCCTGAATAGGGCAACAGGTGCTCGTCCTTCTCGCCGTGATTGTCGTGCAGGTGCGTGGTGACGGCCAGATCGCCCATGGTTTCGATGCCTTGCAGCGCGCCGGAATCCAGGTGCGCGTGGCCCGCGTCAAAGCAGAGCCGCAAGCCAGGGAGACGAGTTTGTTCCAGAAAATGGCGCAGATTCGAGGGCGTGGCCAATTCGCCCGGCGTGTTTTCGAGCGCCAGGGTGACACCGCGCTGCTTGGCGAAGAGAACCAAATGTTCGAGCGAGCTGAAAGCCGCATCCCAGCGGCGCGGGTCGGCCGGCTCACGCGAACCACCCACGTGCAGAACCATAACTTCAAACGGGACTTGCTCGGCCACATCAATCGCGCGCTTGATTTCGTCCACGGCGTCCAGACGCCGGACGCGCTCGAGATCGGAAATGGAAACGGGGGAGCCGCCTTCGCGTCCGGGGCTGAAATCGCGTGAGGTGGGCGCGTGAAGCGAGTGCAATTTAGTTTGGTGGTCGGAAAACCATTGCGCGATTTCGCGGACTGCTTCGGGCTTGGCGTAATCGAAGTGGCCGACTGCGCAGAAAATTTCAATGGCCTGCGCGCCGGATTGACGGGCTTCGTCGAGCGTCGCCGGAGTCAGCTTGTGTTGAATCCAAAGATAGGTGCTTAGCACTCGCCGCATTGGCAGGTTCGTGTCCCCAATTCGTGGAATTTCTCAGTAGCCCTGCGCGGCGCCCTGGCGGCGTGGATCGCCCGCGCCCAGGCGTTCGCCGGTGCGCGGATCAATTCCAATCGCGTTCACTTCACCGATCCAGCCTTTGCGCGTGACTTTGTGGCCCATCGCTTCAAGTTGCTGCATTACTTCCAGCGGGAAATCCTGCTCGAGGAGAACGTTGTCGGGCATCCACTGGTGGTGGAAGCGTGGCGCATCAATGGCCAGCATGGCGCCTTCGGGATTCGCGGGGCCGAAGCGCATCCAATTGATCACCGTGAGCATGGTGGCGCTGATGATTTGCGGGCCGCCGGGCGAGCCGGTGACGAAGCTCAGCTTGCCGTCGCGCAGAACGATGGTGGGCATCATTGAACTCAGCGGGCGCTTGCCCGGCGCGATGGTGTTGCCCTCGCTCTGCACCAGACCGAACATGTTGGCCTGGCCGGGCTGCGCGGTGAAGTCGTCCATTTCGTCGTTCAGCAGGAATCCGCCGGGCGCGGTGACGCCTGCGCCGTAGCTGTCGTTAATGGTGTAAGTGTTGGAGACGGCGTTGCCCGCGGCGTCCACCACGCTGAAATGGGTGGTGTGGCCTTCGCGCTGCGCTTCGCGCAGGGAAATTGATTCGGCCTGCTCGCGAGTCAGGCTCTGGGGAATAGTTGCCGGGGCCGCATTGGCAGGGATATTTCCATCAAAGGGAGCTGGATTTCCTGCTCCAATGAATTGGCTGGAAGAGGAACGGTTGGGATCGATTGAGGCGCGCCGCGCGGCGGCGTATTTCGGATCGGTAAGGCCCTTGACGGGAACATGGACGAAATCGGAATCGCCCAGGAATGTGGCGCGGTCTGCAAAGACTCTGCGCATGGCCTCGGCGACCATGTGCACGGATTCGGCGTCTTGCCAGCCTTTGAGTTCGATAGGATCGAGAATATTGAGAGCCTCGATCATGGCGATCCCGCCTGAACTTGGCGGCGGGCTGGTGATGACTTCCCACTTCGCGCCTTTCGATTCGTAGGTTGCGGAGAGAGGTTCGCGAAGTTTGGCGCGATAGGCGGCCAAATCTGCCATGGTGATGAGGCCGTCTTTTTCCTTCATTTCTCTTGCTAGGTCGCGCGCGGTTTGCCCCTTGTAGAATTCATCCGCACCTTTTTTGGCGATGCGTCGCAGCGTTGCGGCTAGCTCCGGTTGCTTGAGCGTCTCGCCGGGCTGATAGAGCTTTCCGTCGTTCAGGAAGATATGTTTGCTGCGATCGAACTGTGTCAGGCGCTTCTGCGAATCGGTGAGCGATTTGGCGAGCTTGTCGCTAATGGTGAAGCCATCGGCCAATCGGATTGCCGGAGCCATCACGTCGGCGAGTTTCAGTTTGCCGTAAGTTTTTAGAGCCAGCGCCATTCCCGCTACCGTGCCGGGAACTCCCACGGCGCGATAGCCCAGGCGCGAGCCTTGCATGTCATAGGTGCCGTCGGGCTTACGGTACAGTTCGCGAGAGGCGGACTTGGGCGCCTCCTCGCGGTAATCAATGAAACTTGAACGGCCATCGGCCAGGCGCACCAGCATGAATCCGCCGCCGCCGATGTTGCCCGCGCGCGGCTCAACGACCGCGAGAGCGAAGGCAACGGCCACGGCGGCGTCCACGGCATTCCCGCCCTTTTGCAGGATTTCGATGCCGGCCTGGTCCGCGAGTGGGTTGTCGCTCACGACCATCGCCTTTGGCGCGCGCACGGCCTCGGTGGGCCATTTCTTCGCGGCAATGTCGGTTTCGTTGTATTCGAGGGGGCCGCGCTGGGCATCCTTCTGCGCTGCTTGCTGAGGGGGCTGCGCGGTGGTTTGCTGCGCGGCGTGGAGCGGGCGTTCATGCGCTACGCCCATCAGAACCAGCAGCAGGAACGCTGAAAAAGTCGCAAAAAACGTTGATAATTTTCGTGTCATATTCGGCTCACGGGGAACAATTCAATCTAAGCGAAACGCCGGAGAGCGTCAAGGCAAGGGTGTCGTCTCAACAGTTCGCCGCCACTTAACAGCGCGCGGGGCGAACGGGCGGCTCGGCAGAATCCGGCGCGGCTTCGGGCACGTCGCCGACAGAAAAATAGGTGCAATCCGGATGATGGAAGACGAGCGCGCTTACGCTGGCCTCGGGGTCCATCATCATTCCTTCGGTGAGTTGCACGCCGATTTCTTCGGGGCGCAAAAGTTTCCAGAGGCCGGCTTGATCGTCGAGATTCGGGCAGGCCGGGTACCCGAAGCTGTAACGTTTGCCGTGATAGCGCGAGTTGAATCGTTGCTGCATAGTCATGTCCGGCGGATCGGGGAATCCCCAATCCTCGCGGATGCGGCGATGGAGCCATTCGGCGCAACCTTCGGCGCTTTCGATGGCCAAAGATTGGAGGCCATGCGAGCGGAAATAATGGCCGGAGTTTTTGGCCTCCTCGCTGCGCTGGCGAACTCCCTCACCAGCGGTGACGACGAAAAGTGCAATGTGGTCGCGCACGCCGCTATTCAAGGGCAAAACATAATCGCTCAGGCACAAGCCGTCGGGGATGCGTTGCCGCTCAAAACGAAAAACATGCAGCGGGGCGCATGCGCCGGGCGCAAAAAGTTGAATGGAGTTGCTGGCGCGCTCGGCCTCGAAGAATTGCCACACCGCGCGAACCTTCATGAATTTCGCGGCTTCGGCCTTTACCTCTTCCATATCGTTGAAAAGCTCGATGGCTTTGGCGTCGCGATCAGTCAGCGCCTTTGCAAAGTTTCCCCGGAAGCCGAGATGGCGCGTGTAGAGCATCTGCGGATTGATGTAGCTCCAGATTTCAGCCAAATCGGGCACGCGCCGCACCTTGCGATCCGTGTAGGCGACCGACGGAATCGGAATATCGGTGCGTATTTTGAGCGAGCGTTCTTCACTTACCACGGCTACGGAAACCGCCACGGTGCCGGATGGCGAACTGGGCGACTCCACGTATGTATGTTCGGTGATGACCGCCTCGCGCCGCTCCGGATTGGTGAGTTCGTTCATCAGGTGCAGCCCGGACATGGCGTCCTTCGCGTAGCAGACGGCCATGGAATAACTGGGCGCAATTTTCGTGCGTGTGAATTTCTCGGAAAGAGCCGCGCCGCCCACCAGCAGCGGGACCTTGATGCCCGCGTCACGCAGGTCAGAAGCAGTGATCACCATTTGCTGCGCGCTTTTCACCAGAAGACCGCTCAGGCCGATGGCGTCAGGGTTGTGTTTCTTCCAGGCGAGGATCAACTCTTCCGGCGGCACTTTGATGCCCAGGTTGATCACATCGAAGCCATTGTTCTTCAGGATGATTTCGACAAGGTTTTTTCCGATATCGTGAACGTCTCCCTTGACCGTGGCGAGGACAACTTTTCCGCGCTTGGCCGTGTCGGCCTTTTCCATAAATTGCTCAAGATGGCCCACAGCCGCCTTCATCGCTTCCGCAGACTGCAACACTTCGGCCACGATCAGCTCGTTGTTGTTGAACAGGCGGCCCACTTCGCCCATTCCGGCCATCAGAGGTCCGTTGATGATGTCCAGCGGCTTCGCGCCCTCCGCGCGCTTGCGGTCCAAGTCCTCGATCAGGCCGTCGCGCGTGCCTTCGATGATGTAATTCGCCAGGCGCTGGTCGAGCGGCAGTTGTTCCTTCGATTTTTCCTTCTTCTTGACGGTGCGGAAATGTTCAGTCACGGCAACGATGTGAAATTGATTGATGGCGCGCTTCTGGTCGCGCGATTGCTGGCGCCAATCTTCAGGCGCGCCGCGCAGCAACTCCGTTTGAGGATGCCCCTCCGGGACTTGTGCGGGCGGATGGTTGAAGAGCAGGTTTTCCGCCAGGCATCTCTCATGCTCCGGAATGGAAGCAAACCGCTCAATGCGTTCGGCATTGACAATGGCCAGATCCAGCCCAGCTTTTGTGCAGTAATAAAGAAAAACGGAATTCACCACTTCGCGCGCACCCGCGGGCAGACCGAAGCTAACGTTGCTGATACCCAGGACGGTGCGAACGAAAGGAATTTTCTCCTTGATGAGGCGGATACCTTCGATGGTCTCGACGGCGCCGCCGATGTAATTTTCATCGCCGGTGGCGCAGGGGAAAACCAACGGATCGAAGATAACGTTTTCCGACGGAACTCCGTATTTTTGCGTTAGAAGTTTGTGGGAGCGTTCGGCGACGGCCAGCTTTCTTTCGCGAGTAAATGCCTGCGCCTGGAGCTTGTCTTCGTCAATGCAGCCGACAATGACGGCCGCTCCGTAGCTGTGGGCCAGCGGGCAGACGTGCTCAAATTTCAATTCGCCGTCTTCCAGGTTGATGGAGTTGATGATGCTTTTGCCCTGGCAATATT
>DATNHU010000090.1:0-14560 GCA_035604795.1 Candidatus Limnocylindrales bacterium | reverse complement strand
CGGAAAAATTTGTCACGGGCGCGCGGGTGAAAGGGAAAGTTGTTGGGGTCACCGATTACGGCGCATTTATCGAGCTGGATCCGGGCGTCGAGGGATTGGTACACATCAGTGAAATGACCTGGTCGAAAAAGCTGAAGCATCCTTCCAAAGTTGTGAAGGAGGGCGATGAGGTTGAAGTTGTGGTCCTGGACGTGAAGCCGGACGAGCGGCGAATTTCATTGGGAATGAAGCAGACGCTGCCCGATCCATGGCAGGAGCTGGCGAACAAATATCCAGTGGGTACAGTGATTACTGGCCGAGTGCGCAATCTGACTGAATTCGGCGCGTTCGTGGAAGTTGAAGAGGGTTTCGATGGATTGGTCCACGTGAGCGACATTACCTGGGCGGGTCGGGTGAAGAATCCCGGTGACGCCTTGAAGAAGGGCGAAACGATAACCGCCAAAGTCCTGAAGATTGACGTGCCCACGCGGCGTGTCTCGCTGGGCATCAAGCAGGTGAACGACATTTGGGCCAATTGGTTCGCCGCGCACAAAATGAATGACCTGGTGAAAGGAAAAGTGTCACGGATGGTGGCGTTTGGCGCGTTCGTTGAACTGACGGATGGCATTGAGGGGCTGTGCCACATTTCGGAGATTGAAGACCGCAAGCGCAAGCATGAAGACGGAGCAGGGAAGTCCGGGCAAAGACCGGGCAAGCCTGGGTCGCAGTTGGACCCGGGCAAGGAGTATGATTTCAAGATCGTGAAGCTCGATCCCGAACAGCGCCGGATTGGGCTGAGCTATCGCAGCGCGCAAAAACAGGCCGAGAAGCGAGAATTGCAGGAGTACCGAACGACCAAATCGCCGAAGTCGTCTCCCACTGCAACAATCGGCGATATGATGGCGTCGAAGGGTAAGGCGCTCTAAGGGGGAATGGACGGGCGTCCTCCCCGTCCATTCAGAAAAAGTTTCCTTCCAGAGCCATTTGATGATATGGAAACAGCACAGGAATGCCCGGCAGAGGCCGTGGCGTACCGCACGCTATTTCCAGCGGGAGTTTTTTGCGGAGCGAAATCTCAATGTCTATAACTGAAGCAACCATAACGAAGGCGGACCTCGTAGAAGAGGTGATCAAGACCGCCGCACTTCCTCGCAAGGAAGCTGAAATCATTGTCGAGACGATTTTCGACAGCGTGATTCAGGCGCTACAGGGCGGCGACAAAATTGAAATCCGGGGATTTGGAAGCTTCCGAACGCGGCAGCGCCGCGGAAGGGTCGGACGCAATCCAAAGACCGGAGCGAAAGTGGAAGTGCCTCCCAAGCGAATTCCGTTCTTCAAGCCCAGCAAGGAACTGAAGGACTTCGTCAACGACGGCGGGGCCAAACCCGGTGCGCAAGCTTCGTCCGCCGCGCCTGCTGGAAATTCCCCGCAGAGCTGATCCCCGCCGATGGACTTTCTCTGGACGCCATGGCGCTATAAATACATTGCCAGCGCCGGCAAGGACGACCGCTGCATTTTCTGCGAGGCGCTGAAGTTAGGGGATGAGAAGGCGCACATCGTTCTTCGCGGCGAGCTGAACTTCGTAATTCTGAATGCATTCCCCTACACATCGGGCCATGTGATGATCGTGCCCTATAAGCATGGTGGAGATCTTGGCGCAGTCCATCCAGGAACGTTGGCCGAGATGATGACCATGACTCAGCGGGTGCAGGCCGCGCTCGCTTCCGTGTATAAGCCGGGCGGATTCAACCTGGGGATGAATTTGGGGCATTGTGCGGGAGCGGGAATTACAGACCACGTGCATATGCATTTGCTGCCACGATGGATAGGCGACGCAAATTTCATGACCACAGTCAGTGAAACACGGATGGAGCCGGAAGATTTGGAGACGACGTACAAGAAATTGAAGGAGGCTTTGCGCGCGAAGTGAATTTGCTTCGTAGAAGCAGAACCTAAAGTGGATGGTTCTGAATTTGCGCACTGGAGGTGGAAGACCGGTGCCAGGCTATCACCGGCCACAGGAGCAGCATCACGATTGCGCTGAGGACGATAATCCCATTGTGATGCAGGTAGGCATTGGGCTGCCGCAGTAGCGAAGTCCCCTCGCCAAACAACATCAATGTGGCGCCAAGTAGAAAATACCCGAGCAGATTAAAACGAACGATCGTTGAAACACCCCACCAGACCAACGCAATGGCCGCGAATTCAACCAGAAATTGTTGCGCGAAATCGCCAGCACTGCCCCAACCATTGATCGAGGCAACCGCCGCCACAACCACCAGAAACGCACGCAACCACACACCTTTCACGCGCACGGCAATGAATCCGGAGAGAGCAGCGATGCCTGCCACGTAAAAAATCAGCGAGTCATAGATGGAGCTGACGATGGCCTGCGTGGCCGGGGAAAGCGCATAGAATCCTGAAGAAGCCGCCCCCCCCGTGGTCTCATGCAATGTTGGCCAGATTTGCGTTAGCAGCGAAACAAATCTCTCAAAACCGGCGACCGCCGCGGTCCCGGCGATGGCCACCAACAAAGCGTCGCGATAGTAGTTTGCGGGCATCCCCAGCCAGCGGGGAAGGCGATTCTCCTGTCCGGCTTGCGCCCAGAAGAACCACGCCAGACCGAAGAGGAATGCGATGCAGGTAAAGACCACCACAGCGGCCAGCACGAATCCTATCCCTATTGTGGCGTAAAAAATCTTGAGCGGCACCTGCGTCACGTAGGCATGAAGAGAAAAGGGGAAGTTTGTGATTTGGGCCACGACGACTGCAGCCATCCCCCAAAGCGCCCAGCCTGCTAGCGTTCTCCAGGGAATCGAGGCGGCGGCGTGCGATTTCAAATTCCGGAAATAAACGACGAGCATGATGACGGCCAAAGCGCCAGCCAGAACCCAATACAATGTCATCTGGATGATTTTCGGGAGAGTTTGCTGTTGCTGCCGGCGAATCCACTCCTCGGGCAATTTGACGTAAATCCTGTAGGTTGACGGTTCATCGCCCTGAATACGCAGCTCGACGTGCGCGAGGGCGGCGTCCTGCAGATTCGGGCCACCCGCAAGAGGCGTGATCCGGTCCCATCCAAAAAGGTGATCGGTGCGTTTTGGGCGGGCATCCGACTTTGAATCCACCAGCCGCCAAGCGGCCAGATCCATGTGCTTGTTTTCGCGGAGCCAGGCTTCCGCGCGCGCCAAAGCTTCTTCTTTGGTCAGGGTTGCGCCCGGAGTATTTTCCTCGAGCGTGTGCCAGACGGAATGCAACTCACCATCGGCGCGGAAGAGTACGGCGTACTCTTCCTTCTCAGAGTCGCGGAAATATCTGACGCGCCAGAAAGCGCCGGGCACTTGATGTTCATAGATTTCATTGGTTCCTTCGATTCCTACCTTGCGCCTGAGGAATTCGTTGGCCAGTGGATCGAAATTAGTTATGAAAATCACGGCGCGGTGAAAGCGCGAAACGTCCACGTGATGGGATCGCAATTCATCGTCCGCCTTGGCCGCGGCCTGGCGGGCGTCCATGGACACGCGCAGGAAATCGCCGATGGTTCTGGAATGAGTGGTGGCAACCAGCGCTGCGCCCAAAACGCCGCAGAGAATCAGCGTCCATATCGCGCGGGAAGGCATGGCCTCATAAAAGGCCGAGCGGGAAACTGCGACTGTCGCTGCTGACGAAATCGCGTCAGGCGACACGCTTTCGGTTGTGGATTTGGTTAGCGGGTCGGCGCGATTGAGCAAATCCTCGCGTACCTCGAAGCCCCCGCGCTTCCAATACATCACCGCGCAATAGAGCAGCGGGATAACGGCCGCCCCAGAGACAACTGCGCCGGAAATTCGCAGAAAGGGGTTTGCCGAGCGCATAAGCAACAGGCTGCCGAGCGTGGCGTCCACGGTGTAATGCCAGATGAGCGTGGTCAGGATTCCCCAGCGCAGCATGACCAGACCGGCCACAATGCCAATCAGACCAATCTCGATTCCGCGAATGTAGGGAGGTTCCTGCGGATAGTTGGAGTGCAGGAAACTCCACATGAACGCGGGAAGTATGACGGCAATGATCCTAGATTTGGTAACGCGCTTGAAAAATGGAATGGCAAACATGCGGAAGAGGAACTCTTCACTCGCCGCGGCGTAAAGGCCAATGGTCAGGGCGCCCAGCCAGGGCAGCGGCGAACTCGTGGAGGGGTCGAAATTAATGTCTTGCGGCGCCCAAACTCCAAAGTGTCTCCCGACCAGATAAAACACCACCACGTAGCCGATGTGAGCAGCAGCGAAGGAAAGACCGATGACGCAAGAATTGAAGAATTCCTTGGAGCGCACCGCGGAAAGCTTGAGAACAGTATCTAATTTCAGGCGCAGCGGCTGGCTCACGCGGTAAAGCGGTTCGCCGGGCGCAAATGCAATGGTGACCAAGATGGCCTGCAGAATCGCCAGGCCAATGGCCACGGCAATCTGTTCATATACGAAAGCGGAATAGGAAGCGTCGGTCTCGTATGCGGCGCGGGTGGAGGACCAGTCGTTCATCGACAGCGCAAGCCACAGTACCGTAAAGAACAGGCCGAGTTTGACGGCGACACCCCAGCGGAGTTGATTGCGGCGGCTCAGCTCGTAGATAAACCAGAAGGCTGCTCCGATGAGAGTCAAGTAGGGAAGCACGGCAACCTGTGTAAGGAAGTCGTTGGCTGAACGCATGCGGCCGTAATCGCGAATCCACGCATCGGGGATTTTCAGGAATTCATTGGCGCTGCCGACTTGATCGCCTTGCAAGGAGACGCGCAAACGATATGGCGCTCCGTCAGGGCCCTCAGGAGCGCGGAAGCCACGAAGCTGCCAGGTGAAACTCCAATCGCGGCGATTGGGCCGCTCGGAGGAGTTGGCCTCTTCGGGGAGAAAGTCGTAGCTGGTGAGATCGGGCCGGTATTGATCGTGGAGGAATTGCTCCGCAAAACTTCGAGCGGCGTCGCGTTCGAGATGTGTGCCAGGACGGGCTTCCTCAATGATGTGTTCATAGCCGACGATTTGGCCCTCGGGGCTGACTTGCGCGCTGAACTCTTCCTTTTGTTGAGGACGGAAGAAGCGGATATCCCAATGCCAGGCATTTATTCCGTGGGACATCAATTCGTTGGCGCGTTCGAGACCTACCGTTCGCTCGAGGTAAGTCTTGGTGTTGTCATCCACGCTGAAAACGATCGTGGAGGTATATCCCTGAAGCGATGCGCCCTGATTAGAAATGAATTGGCGGGCGCGGCTCAAGGCTTCGTCGCGCGAAATTTGGAAATTAACGGAGGCTTCGGGGAAGGCCTGGAAGAAATATCGCCAGGCCACGCCTGCGCCCAAAAATCCAACCAGAATCCAGACCAGCAGGACACGGAGATCTTTCCCGCTCAGGCGCTCGAGGGGAGTGCTGCCAGTGGACTGGGCAGGCGATTCAGGCAACAGGTCCTCCAAGGCGCGCGTGCGCGCGCTGTTTTCTATCTAGCCAGACCCGCGCGGCGGGCGCAAGTAATGTGTGAGGCACAGTAGGCGTGGGTGCAATAGGCTCGTTCAATGAAGAAATGAGGGGAAGTACAACAAGACTGTCCGCGCCGGACGCAGCGCTCTAGGGAGGATGATATAAAAGGGGCGCATGATCTCGCTTGGCGATGAGGTGAAATTCCTGAAGGGCGTGGGGCCCCAGCGCGCGGAGGCGCTGGCCAAGCGTGGGATCACGACCGTGGAGGATTTGATTGACTATCTGCCGTTTCGCTACGAAGACCGGACACACTTTTCTACAATTAAAGAATTGATCGCGGGGCAGACGTATACGCTGCGCGTGGCGGTAGTGGAAGGACAAACGTTGCGCTACAGGCGCTCGCGCAACAGTGTTTATTACTTGATCGTGGGTGACGGTACGGGCCGGCTGCACTGCCGCTTTTTTCACAGCGGATATCTCGAAGGACGGTTCAAGATCGGGCAGGAACTTATTTTGCATGGCAAAGTGGATTACGATCCGCTCCGTCCGGTGCGAATGGAGATGATCAATCCGCAGGTGGAAACCCTGGGGCCGGAGCCGGGAGATTCCACGGAAGTCGGACGCATCGTTCCGATTTATGAAGCGATCGGCACGCTGAGTTCTCGGATGTTGCGGCGGGTGGTTCATCAGGCGCTCGCGGCGCTGCCGGCGGACATGCCTGACCGGATTCCCGAGGATATTCGCAGACGAAATCAATTTCCCACGAGGCGCGAGGCGCTGCTCTACGTCCATTTCCCGCCGCAGACAGAGAGCATCGAAAAACTGAATTCGTTCCGCTCCGCGGCGCATTTGCGGCTGATCTTTGAGGAGTTTTTTTTCTACGAGCTGAGCCTGGCTATGCGCCGGAAAAATCTGCGCCAGAGACCGGGGATTGCATTCCGCGTGCGCGAGCCGGCCGTTCGGGAGGCAGTGAAGCGTATCCTGCCATTCAAGCCCACGGGGGCGCAGAAGCGCGTGCTGGGCGAAATTGCCGCCGACCTGGAGAAGCCGGCGCCGATGAACCGCTTGCTCGAGGGGGATGTGGGCAGCGGGAAGACGATTGTGGCGCTCGAAGCCGCCGCGATTGCGATTGAAAATGGATATCAGGTGGCGCTGATGGTGCCCACGGAAATCCTCGCGGTGCAGCATTTTCTTTCGGCGCGGAGGGTATTCCAGAAGAACGGGTACGTTGTGGAATTGCTGGTAAGCGGGCTGAAAGCCGCTGAGAAACGCGCGGCGCTGGCGCGCATCCGGTCGGGAGAAGCACAATTTGTGACCGGTACGCACGCGCTGATTGAGCAAGGAGTTGATTTTAAGCGGTTGGGGCTGGTGATTGTGGATGAGCAGCACCGCTTCGGCGTGTTGCAGAGGAAACAACTCATGGACAAAGGGAAAATGCCGGATGTGCTGGTGATGACGGCGACACCAATCCCGCGGACACTGGCGCTGACCCTGTTTGGGGATTTGGATACGTCGGTGATTGACGAGATGCCGCCGGGGCGTACTCCCATTGAAACGCGGCTGGTGGTCGAGGCGAAATTGCCGGGAGTGTGGGAGACGATTCGGAAAGAGATCGCGCACGGGCGCCAGGCTTACGTCGTATATCCCGTAATTGAAGAATCGAAGGCGGAGCTAAAGGCGGCGATCACGGAATACGAGAGGTTGTCGCACGAGGTATTCCCAACGCTGAAAGTCGGGTTGCTGCACGGGCGGATGCGCAGCGAAGAAAAAGAAGCGGTGATGGAAAAATTCCGGCGCGGGCAGATTCAGATTTTGGTTTCCACCACCGTGATTGAGGTGGGTGTGGACGTGGCCAATGCGACGGTGATGGTGATCGAGCACGCGGACCGCTTCGGCTTGGCGCAGTTACACCAGCTTCGCGGTCGCATTGGGCGCGGGAGTCAGAAATCGCTGTGCATTCTCGTGGCGCCTCAGAATTTCACGGGCGAGGGGCGCGAGCGGCTGGAGACTATGGAACGGACGTCGAATGGATTTGAGATTGCCGAAGTGGACTTGAAATTGCGCGGGCCGGGAGAATTCTTCGGCACGCGGCAACATGGCCTACTGGGGTTCCACATCGCCAATCCGTTGCGCGATAGGCAGATACTGGAGCTGTCGCGGCTCGAAGCGTTTGCGATGGTGGATAATCCGGCGGCACAGCAGGAACTTGAAAAGTTGCTTGGGGATCTTGGCCCGGTGTGGCGGCGGAGATATCAGCTCGCGCACGTGGGGTGATGGAGCGCCATGCGAATCGTTGCGGGAAAATTCCGCAGTCGCCAATTGAAATCGGTAGGCAATCTGGATTTGCGGCCGACCAGCGACCGCTTACGCGAAACGCTCTTCAACGTTTTGGGCGTGAATGTGGAAGGCTCGGTGTTTGTGGATTGCTTTGCGGGCACTGGGGCTGTGGGGATTGAGGGGCTCAGCCGTGGCGCAAAGCGAGTGATCTTCATTGAGAAACATCCCCAAACCGCCGGATTGATTTTCGCCAATTTGAAGACACTCGGTATCGATCCCGGAACTTCGATGGGCGATGGAACCGCGGAGACAGAAATCCTCACCACCAACGCGGGCAAAGGGTTGCTGCAGTTGGCGAGGCAAAACGTGCGCGCGGATTTTCTGTTCGCCGACCCTCCCTATGCCGAAGCGGGCATGTGCGTGAAGGCTCTGGAGCGCGCGACTGCTCCAGAATCAGCTGGCAAACTGTTGGGGGAAGTTTCCACGATAATTATCGAACACGCGACTCGGGTTGCGCTGCCCGAAACGATTGCAAGATTCCGGAGGGCTCGCATCTTGAAGCAGGGAGATTCGACGCTGAGTTTTTATCGAGAGTCGAAGAGCAAATAGTGGCCGGCCAACACCGGCAATGGTCTGTAAGTGATTGATATATTTATGGTTACGCAGACCTCTCTTCCGCGCCCACCCGCATCCCACATTTGTCCAGCGCGAACTTCGCATGCTCACATTTGCCATCTCGCAGCGTCTATACTAAGTGGGATGCCGCTCACTGGACTAGCTATCGCGTTGCCGGGGGACCGTATCGCAAGCGGCGCCGAAGAGCGCGCAGGTCAGCTCAGCGCACGCCTTGATGAAAAGGCGCTGGTCGAGCGCGCCCAATCCGGGGACCATGCCGCGTTTGAGGAATTGGTCCACCGATATGACCGCGACGTATTGCGGCTGGCCCTGAATTTAACGCGCCGCACTGAAGACGCCCGCGATGTTTACCAGGAAGCGTTCCTGAAGGCCTACAAAAATCTCCAACGGTTCCGATTTGAATGCAGTTTTTATACCTGGCTCTACCGCATCGTCACCAATGTTTGTCTGGACCAGATGCGCCGCAGAAACAGCCGCCCCGAAGACCAGGCTCCTGAATTGCCCGGCGAGAGCGACGCGCCGCAGGATTTCTTTGAACGGCAACGCGAATTGCGGCCCGGAGCGGATCCTGAGCGGCATGTGATGGGGCGTGAAATTGGGAAGAAGATTGCAGCGGCGATGGGCAGGCTCTCTCCGCGCGAGCGCGTGATATTTGAGATGAAGCATCACCAGGGATTGAAGCTGCGCGCGATCGGCGAACTGCTGGGGACCACCGAAGAGACCGTCAAGAATTCATTATTCCGCGCAACCCGGAAGTTGCGCGTGCAATTGGAGGGGCTGCTGTGACCGCGGAATTGGAACGCATCCACGAGTGTTCCGCGATTGCGCGGCTGCTGACGCTTTACGCCTGCGAAGAAGCCTGCCCCCAAGAAAGTGAAATTGTGGAGCGGCACGTTGGTGCCTGCCTGGAATGCGCCGCGGCGCTTTCGGCCGAGCTGCGATTGCGACAGATGCTGGCGACTCTGGCGCAACCGGCAGACGGACTCGATCCCGCGGGAGCATTGCTCGAGCAGTGCCGCAGCGAATTGGCGGAAGCACTGGATGATTCAAACGATCACGTCGTGGCTGCGCGGCTTGGATTCGGCTCGCAAGGATTGCTGGCGCAGTTTTTCAGTTGGTGCCGGTTGGAGTTGACGCTGCATCCGGCGATGGGAGCGGCATTGTTTGTGTTGCTGGGCCTTGGAATGGGGCGGGCACTTCCCACAATTTCCAGCAACGGCACCACGACGGCGGGATTTGTGCCCAACATGACGGTATCTGCTGCGCCAAGGATCCCCGATCAAGAATTGCAGAACATGTCGGTATCGGCGGTTTACATGGTTCCTGACGCCGGCACGGGCGCACCCAACATTGAAGTGCAGATGCGTGCGATGAAACCGGTGGTGCTGGCTGGGGGCCCGGACGATGCTGATGTGAAACGCGTGCTGACATTCATCCTTCAGAACGGCCAGCGGTTTGATTCCGATGTGCGGCAAGATTCAGTGGAAGTTTTGCGCGTGCGCACGGCGGACTCAGACGTGCGCCGGTTGTTGTGCGATGCGTCGCGTCACGACCCTAATCCCGGTGTGCGGCTCAGAGCGCTCGAATCGCTGCATGGATTTGAACAGGATGTGACGGTGCGCGACGCGCTGCTCGACGCGCTGGTGCATGACTCGAATCCGGGCGTTCGCATTGAGGCGGTTAACGAATTGCGCGCCACTTTTGAATCCGGAAACACGGCCGGCGATCCCCGCGTTGCGCGTGTGCTCCGGGATTTGAGCGAGCATGACCCGAACAATTACATCCGACTGCAAGCCGCGGCCGCTGTCCGTCAGGTCAGCGCTGGCCCGCTTCGGTAATTCGGCGCGGCGTCGCGAAAAACCATTTCAGGTGGCTGAGAATATTTTGTTTACCAGAATCCATTTGCGAACTGTCTTGCTGGGCCTGACGCTGGCCGGAAGCGCGGGAGTCTGCCTGCAGGCCCAATCGCCATGGCAGGCACCCCCCCAAGCCATAACAGCGCCAGTAGTCGCCCAGAATCCTGCGCCGCCGCCAACGCAACAAGCTCCTACTCCACGGGCGGGTGTGCGGGGACCGTCTCCGCGTCCTGCCATTTCGGCTCTGGGACCGCGCGCGCGAAGGAATCAGGTGTTCCAGGAGAAAAACGGATCATTTCCGACCAGAGATGGGTTACGGCTTCACTTGGAAACGGATATGGGCGGCGTGCGCGTATTCACCGATGCAGTGGGCGAAGTTCGATTTCGCGTGAGGATTGAGACCGAAGATACCGGCGTCGAAGCGCGACAGATCATAAATGAATTCCTGCTCCACTCGCACGAAGTTCCCAGCGGAGTGGCCATTCAGGGCGAGGTGGCACGTCACGAAATCCGCGACCGGCTTTGGGTCACTTACGAACTGCACGTCCCGCGGAACTACAACTTGGAAGTCACCACACAGGCGGGCAACATCCAGGTGGATGACATTGACGGGCGCGTGAACCTGGTCACCAACGCTGGGAACATCACCGCCGGGCAGGTGGGCGGAGCGACGCGGATGACCGGATTGCCTGCGGCGCGACTCGAAAGTTTGGGCGGCGGTCACATCAGCGTGGGCAATGTGTCTGGCGATTTGCGAGCTGTCACCGTTGGCGGCCACATCACCGCAGGAAATGTGATGGGAGACGCATTGCTGACCACCGGCGGGGGGCACATCCACGCCGGAAGGATAGTTGGAGTGGCCCAATTGGAAACGGGCGGCGGAAACATTACCGTGGTAAGCGCCGGTTCGCGCGTTACGGCCTCGTCCGGAGGCGGGCAAATCAGTTTCGGCGAAGCGGCGGGAGCAATTCAAGCGAAGGCGGCTGGCGGCGGCATCCGAGTTCTGCACGTGGCCGGGCCAACGCAACTGGACAGCACCGGGGGCAGTATTTTCTTGACGAGTGTCGAAAACTCCGTGCATGCCACCACCACGGGTACCGGTTCGATCACTGCCTGGCTTTCACCTTCATTGAAATTTGCCACCGGGTCGCAACTCGAATCGGGCCAGGGAGACATCATTGTTTACTTGCCGCGCGATTTGCGCCTCACCGTTCAGGCCACGATTGACAGCGGCGCAGGCCACCACATCGTCACCGATCCCGCGATGCCGATGAAAGTCTCCTACGTCACAGGCGACGCGGGAAAACAGGAACACGGCGAATGTCCTCTCAACGGCGGCGGGGGAGTGCTGCACCTGCGCGCGCTGGATGGCAATATCCAGTTGCGGTTCGTGGATGACACACATCTTCGTCAGCAGCAATTAATGACCGACCACATTAATCAGGAGATCCAGATGGACCAGCGTCTGTTCCAGACCCTGGTACAACAGAGTTTGAAGCAAAGTACCGAAGAAATGACCAAGCAGTTACAACAAGCACAGCAGGCTTATGAGGACGCGCAGCGATCCGGAAAGGACATTTTTTTTGGACAAACGGATCCCACTCCCAAAGCAACGCCGGCGGGAAACCCACCTACTCCTCCCCCGACCCCGCGAGCAGCGCCTCCCGCTCCTCCGGAAACAGAAATTTTGTGGATGAAGCTGGGCCAGTTATGGTTCGGCGGCGTACCCGTGGATGCGGAGGAGCAACAGAAGCGGCTGATTCACGGAGTTCCTCCCGTCTATCCCGATGTGGCGCGACAGGCGGGAATTGCCGGAACAGTCTCCCTGCGCGTGCTAATTGGCAGGGGCGGCGAAGTGGACCGAGTGGATGTGCTGAGCGGTGAGCAGTCATTGCAGCAAGCCGCCGTTAGCGCGGTTCGCCAATGGAGATATCGTGCGTACCTTTTGGATGGCAAGGCCGTGCCGGTGTTGACCACGGTAAATCTGGAATTCCGTTTGCAATAGATCGAGAAGGCCCAACTCAAACCTCGGGGGTGTGAGATGAAAAACTGGTTGACGGGGGCAATTCTGTTTGTGGCAGCGTTGGCCGGAAGCGCGCCGGCGAAAGCGTACGATCAGGTCTATGACAAAACGGTGCCGCTTGCAGCGGGCGGCGCGCTGATTCTTCAGAACGTAAACGGGTCTGTGGAGGTGCGCGCGTGGGATCGTCCGGAAGTGCAGATTCACGCGGTGAAAAGCGCGCGGCGCAGCGTTGCCGACCTGGAACTCGTAACCATCGAAGTGAAGTCGGCCTCTGGGAGGGTGGAAGTGGCCACGCGATATCCCTCTGATGAGGGAGTGGACGTGACCGTTGAGTACAAGATCCAGGTACCCCGCCGAGTGATGCTTGAAAACATTACCACCGTGAACGGAAACGTGCGCGTCACCGATGTGGATGGCGGCGGACACCTGCACACGGTGAACGGCGACGTGGATGTTTACGATTGCGCGGGAGGATTCAACGCGCGCACCACCAACGGCGGCATCCATGAAGAACTCCGGGCGCTGGATGCCATGCCGCTCGCGCTGGAAACGATGAACGGCTCCATATTAATGGCGCTGCCTCCCAATGCGGGCGCGGAAATTGATGCGCAAAGCTTGAACGGAGTGATCCGCACGGAAGAGCCAGTCCTGCTGAACGGCGCGTTTGGCCACGGCAGCTTCCGCGGAAAAATGGGCGCTGGCGGCGCGCCCTTGCGAATCCGCACGGTAAATGGCGCAATTCAAATCGCGGTCTGGAGATCAACTATTTAGCCTGGCGCTATTTGGCGCACAAATGAATGCTCACCGAGCCGCGCGCAAGACGTCGAACCAGGCAGGAGGCAGAATCATGAGGAGCAGAACAATTTTTGCATTGGGAGTGGCCGCGGCATTAGTGCTCGCGTTCGGCCCGGCCGCGGGTAGAGTCCCCGCTCAGGACAAGGATAAGAATTCACAATGCGATACGTTGGAAGCAATGCTTGCCAAACAGGTCGCGTTGGTTGGTTATTATGATGGCCTGGCGTCGACACGCGCGCAGGTGGCAGCCACCGTGGCGCAGGCAACAGCGGCCGTAAATGATCAAGTTGCCGAACGCATTTCGGAGCGAATGCAGGCTGCCCTTGCCAACTCAAGAGTTCTGCAAGATCAGGCAGCCGTTCTCGCGCAAGAGGCTGTGCAACCCCATGTGCTCATCAACGGCGAAGAGTTTCCACCCATGGACGACGCGGGTTGGCTGGGCGTGACGCCCGATGACGTTTCGGCCGACCGCGCCAAGGAATTGAAGCTTTCCTCCGCGCTGGGCGTTTACATCAGCGACGTGGAAAAGGACAGCCCGGCGGAGAAGGCCGGCTTGAAATCCGGCGACGTCATCACGGAATTCAATGGGCAGCATATTGAAGGAGTCGTGCAGTTCCGGAGGGTTGTTCGCGAAACAGCTCCGGGACACAGCGTATCCCTCACGGTTTGGCACGACGGGCGCTCGCAATCGTTGAATGTCACGCTGGGTTCGGTGAGCGACCAATTCGACAACCGTGTCAGGGTAAACGTGGCACCCATGATCCGAGACTTTGAACTCGACACGCCGAAATGGGATGGTCCCACGCCGCCACCCGCACCGCGAGCGTTTTCATTCGCCATGCCCGATGGAAATTGGGGGTACGGCCAGGGGTTTGGCTCAGGAAATGGAAATGGCGTGTTCGTGATGGGAAGAAATCCCACCATCGGCATCCACACGGAAAACTTGAACGGTCAGCTTGGCAACTACTTCGGTGCGCCGGACGGTGAAGGCTTGCTGGTCACTGAAGTTCTGTCCGGAACCCCGGCGGAGAAGGCGGGGATGAAAGCTGGCGACGTTATCACTAAGGTCGATGGCGACCGCGTGAGGACGCTGGGCGAAATGCAGTCCAAGCTGCGCGAGAAGCGTGGCGCGAAGACCGTACAGCTCACTGTAATCCGCAAAGGTGCGGAAACCACTCTCACAGTTGAGCCCGACCAACCCAAGGCGGCCACGCCACGCCCGCGCACCCGGCCCGCATAGCAAATTCGTGAAACTGAAGTTGGCCCGGCGTCTCGGGAAGCGGTAAAATGGCGCCGGGCCTTTTGTTTTCTCCGCACCGGATTTGGGAGGGATCGCCATGGGGATTAATTTGAAATTGATTACTGCCAGCGGAGTTGCTTTCTTAACTGCGGCAGCAAGCGTGGGGCTTCTGTCGGCCACTTCCCCCGCAATTTCTCCCGCGAGAACAGTGGAACAGTCCACCGTCGGCCAATTTCCGAAAGGTGATCCAGCCCAGAGAGTTCCTGCATTCCATTCCGCTCCCCCAAAGGAACCACTTGGTCCTACGCTTGA
>DATNHU010000089.1:0-4185 GCA_035604795.1 Candidatus Limnocylindrales bacterium | reverse complement strand
GTCATCTGGTACAGGCCGTCCGGTGTGCGACGGAACTCCGAGGCGCAGCCGTATTTTTCGACACGAACCACGCCGCCGGTGCTGCCCACTTGAAACGCGGTTGCGGCCAGTTTTTGCAGAACCAGAGCTGTGTCGAACCGTTCCTTCACGTCCCACATACTCACAGAGTAGGCAAGATGCGCCCCCAATGTCAAAGCTCATCGCGATGCGTCTATGTGGGGTTGTGTGGAGAAGAAATGGTGATCGGATTCACGAAAGTCTATTCATGGCGCAGGGCAATCATGGGATCCACGGCCATCGCCCTGCGTGCAGGGAAATAGCAGGCGGCGAAGCCAACGCCGCCAAGCAAAAGGGAGACCGCGCAAAGAATCAGCGGGTCGCCCGGTTTCACGCCGTAGAGCAGCCCTGAAAGCATGCGGGTAACGCCGATGGCTCCGAGGGCTCCAATTCCCAGACCAGCGAGCACCCAAATTCCGCTTTGGCCCACGATCAGGCGCAAGACGTCCACGGGACGCGCCCCCAGCGCCATCCGAATTCCAATCTCATGCGTTCGTTGTGCCACTGAATAGCTCACCACTCCGGCGATGCCAATGGAGGCGAGGGCCAATGCAATCACGGAGAATACTCCCAACAGAATCATGGGGAATCGCCGCGAGCCGACCGATCCGCTCACCACGTCCTCCATGGTGCGGATTCGTGAAATGGCGCGGTCCGGCGCCGCGCGCAACAATGCGGTCTGCACCGCATTTGAATACGCCAATGGCGCTGCGGCGGTCTTTACCACTATTGTCATCACGGGCCATGCGGCCTGCGTGTAAGGCCGGAAAAACTCGCGAGGAGCGGTTTCGTCCAGTCCCCAGTGCCGCACATCGCGAGCGACTCCCACAATTGTGAGCATCGGTCCATCCGAGTTCATACCCCCAAGCTTAATGCGTTTGCCAATGGGATCTTCATTTGGCCAGAACTTCTGGGCCATGGTCTCGTTGATGACGATTACGTTTGGAGCGTCCACTGTGTCGCGATCAGTGAATTCACGCCCGCGAACCACTTGGATACCCATCGTCCGGAAATAGTTTGGACACGCGACTGAATAACCCGCGCCGGGTTCATCCTCCGGCTTAGAGTATGGATGCCCTTCTACCTCGAATCCGCGGCCTGCTCCACCGCCCCCCAAAGGCAAATGGCTAATGGCGCCGACGGAGAGGATGCCCGGCAACGTCCCGACATAATCCTGAAGCTCCTGGCAAAAGCGAGCGTTCACCGGAGGGCCAACATAAAGATTCACCTGCGGCGTCGGGGTACCCATAACGAGCACGTTTGTTGGATCGAGGCCGGGATCCACTCGTAGCAAGCGAGACATGCTTTCGATCATCAATCCGGCACCCGCGAGGACGATCAGCGTCAGGGCTACTTCGGCAGTTACAAGTCCATGTCTCAACCGGCCTCCTCTGCCTCCTGTCGATCCGCGAGAACCTTCTTTTAAAGTCAGATTAAAGTCGCGGCCCAGTCCGCTAAATGCAGGCGCCAGGCCGAACAGCACGCCCGTGATGCACGAAATCAAAAACGTGAATCCCAACACACGCCCGTCGAGACTGAATGATTCAATATGCCTGAAGGGAGTGCGCAACATGGCCGCGGGCAGGACGCTGGGGAGGATTTTGGTTAACCAAAACGCCAGGAGCACACCCGCTCCGCCGCCCAGAATCCCAAGGAGAACGCTTTCGGTGAGTAGCTGCCTCGCAATGCGCTTACCGCTGGCCCCCAGCGCGCGCCGTATTGCCAGTTCTTTTTGCCGGGCGGCGCTACGGGAAATCATCAAGTTGGCAACATTGACGCAGGCTATTAAGAGCACCAGTCCAACGGCGGAGAGTAGTGTACGCAGGGTGCGCCAGCGGTCGTCCTGATCGAGATCGTCCATTCGCGATACGATGGCGGTCTTGCTCGCGTCGTCAACGGGATACTTTTCCGAAAGATGCTTGCCAATAATCTCCATTTCCGCATCGGCCTGAGCCATGGATACACCGGGCTTCATCCGCGCGATCGAAATGAAGGAATTCGATCCCCTGTCATGATCATTTTTCGTGTATCCGGCGGGTACCCAAAGCTCGCGAAGACCGCTCCAGAACTGAAATTGAAATTCGCTCGGCATCACGCCCACCACCGCGTAACCATCGCCGTCAATCCTTATGGTCTTTCCTATAATTGCCGGATCACCGCCGTAGCGCCGTTTCCATAACCCGTAACTGAGGATGACTTCGCGGTCGCGGCCGGCGATTTCCTCCTCCGGAGAAAACACGTGACCCAGCATCGGCTGGATGCCGAGCACTGGGAAGAAATCGGCGGAAACGCGCAATCCGGAAACTTGTTCGGGATTACGCTCGCCGGAAAGGCAGTAGCTTTTTCCGGCAGAATCGAAGATGGCTATGTTCGAGAACACATGATTCAGAGCTTTCCAATCCTGGTAGTTGGGGAAGGAGACGATGTTGTGGTTCTCGGGATCACGAACATCGTGTTGCCACACCATGACCAGGCGATCCGGGCCTGGAAAAGGTAAAGGTTTCAGGAAAACAGCGTTGATTACGCTGAAGATCGTGGCGTTCGCCCCGATGCCAAGTGCGAGAGTCAAGATGACAACGGCGGTGAAGCCGGGATTCTTACGCAACATGCGCATGCTGTGGCGCAAGTCGTTCCATAGAGCACTCATCCTGTCACCCCTGTCACGTGGTTAGACTCCTCGCGAACAAAAATGGTCATGGGAATAGGTGAGGCGCGACCTTCTAGCGGTTTTTCTCGGCAGGTGTCACTTGTTAGCAACCAGATCTGAAGGCCTTGCAAATGCGACCTATTTGGTCGCATATTAGTTACAGCTCACTGGCAGGGGGTAGCTGCTTGGCCTTCGTATCACGCCATTCCCTGTAGGATGCTGGGTTTGTCCCGCTAACCTGTGGTATCTAAAAAGAATACGGGTGGGGGATACCCGCATCGAATCAGTGTAGGCAGAGGCGTGGGCTTCGGCAACTTTGGTTTGGGGATGGGATTAGTTGGTGGTTGAGGTGGGGGGCTAGGTCAATCCAATGGGTGCGCAAGGTCAATCATTAATCGATTATCCCGTCCGGGCAATCGATCCGTCAGCAGCGTCGGCGACGTCGCTGCTCGATCGCATTGGGAAAACTCCGCTGTTGCGGCTTTCACGCGTTGGGCATGAATTCCCAAATATTGAGTTTTATGTAAAGGCGGAGTGGTTTAATCCGGGCGGTTCGGTGAAAGATCGCCCTGCCTTTGCCATGATCCGCGAGGGTGAGCGAAGCGGCGCATTACGGTCCGGCAAAACCATTCTGGATGCGACCAGCGGAAACACGGGAATTGCCTACGCCATGATTGGGGCCTATCTCGGCTATCCGGTCGCGCTCTGCCTGCCTGAAAGCGCCTCGCCCGAGCGAAAGAAAATTCTGCACGCTTACGGCGCTGAAATGGTATTCACTCCCGCGGAGGAAGGATCGGATGGCGCAATCCGGCTCGCGCAAAAGCTTTATGCTGCCGATCCAGAGCGATATTTCTATCCGGACCAATACAACAATCCGGCGAACTGGCGCGCTCATTACGAGGGCACAGGCGCCGAGATATGGGATCAGACGCGTGGCCGCGTTACGCACTTCTGCGCCGGCCTTGGAACCACAGGCACATTTACGGGTATCACTCGAAAGTTGAAGGAGATGAATTCGCGAATCCGTTGCGTGAGCTTGCAACCCGATGCCGGTTTCCACGGCCTGGAGGGGTGGAAACACATGGCCACCGCGATCGTACCGAAGATCTACGATCCCCACCTGGCCGATGACAATCTGGAAGTGCGCACGGAAGATGCATACAAGATGGTCAAGCGGTTGGCGAAGGAAGAGGGACTTCTGGTCAGTCCCAGCTCCGGTGCGGCCCTGGTGGGCTGTTTCGCCGTGGCCCGGACAATTCCGAGGACGCAAAACGCGGTCATGGTTACCGTGTTTGCGGATTCCGGTGAAAAGTATCTGAGCGAGCGGTTCTGGGAAGAGGCCAAGTAGCACTGGGATTTGGTTTCCACTGAAAATGCCGATGCCGCCAATGAACTTGCAGAAGCTGCAACTGAACGAAACGCAGGCGCGAGAGATCCGTGCGCATGGCGTGGAAACTTATCCGCACGAATGCTGCGGAGCG
>DATNHU010000088.1:0-6085 GCA_035604795.1 Candidatus Limnocylindrales bacterium | reverse complement strand
TTCCGCATCATGAAAAAATATCGCGCTCCTATATTGCGTCCCCACATCCGGCCCCTGACGGTTCGGTGTTGTCGGATCATGACTCGCCCAAAACACTTCCAGCAAATCCTCATATCTCACGCGCGCCGGATCATATTCAATCTCCACCGCCTCGGCGTGCCCCGTCCTCCCCGTGCACACGTCTTCGTAGGAAGGGTCCGCCACTTTCCCGCCGGTATATCCAGACGCCACCGACTCCACACCCACTACGCGCCGGAAATTCGCCTCAACTCCCCAAAAACACCCCTCTGCAAATGTAGCCTTTGCCATCGCCTCTCCTTTTCTTGGCGCTCAATTCTACCCCTCCTCTGCAATTCCTTCGACTCCTCGCGCACAATACCCATTCATTAGATAGAATGCTGCCCAGCCGGGGGAACACCATCGTGTCCATGCACTTCAGAAGGCTTACATCACTCCCCATCAAATTCGCCGCCGTGGGCGCACTAACCAGTCTGCTCATCGCCTCTCCGGTTCGCGCCCAACAAAACGCTGCCTTCTTTTCACAAGATCCCGGTCCTGCGCACGCGACTGTAAACCACGGTATCGCGCGCCTCGCGAATTCCTCCATCGATTCCACTTGGCGCTTCGACGCCAATCACCTGACGGCCGCTCCAGTTCACGACGTACAATCCGCCAAATCGCTCCCTCTCGGTCCCGACATCTTCGTTCTTCTCCTCGCCGACGGCCGCGTCTTCCGCTCCTCGCAGATGCGGATCATCCGCGATCCCTCGGTTAGCCTCCTCGTTGGCGATTCCGCTGCCGCGCGTCTGGCCGAGCGCCTCTCCGGCAAATCAATCAGCGCCGACTTGGCCGATGAATCCGCGTCCATCCACGTTCTCTGGCGCGCCGAACTGCGCGACGGCTCGAATTACGTTCGCCAGGAATTCACTATCGAGGCCCAGCAACAGGATGTCTCCATCCATGAAATCCGTCTCGTTGATTCTACCCTCGCCGAATCCTATGTCTCCGGCCGCGTGCGTGGTTCCCCGGTTGTCGCCGGAAATTTCTTCCTCGGTTTTGAGCATCCCCTCTCTCAATGCACCGTCGCCGCCACCCGCGCACTCTGCGGACTCGAGCGGCAATTACCTCTGCGCGCCGGTCGCCAGATGTCCTACTCCTCGGTCATCGGCGTCGCTCCCCAAGGCCAGCTCCGCCGCGCTTTTCTCTACTACCTCGAACGCGAGCGCGCCCATCCGTACCGGACGTTTCTTCATTACAACTCCTGGTACGACCTCGGCTATTTCACTCCTTATACGGATTCCGACGCTCTCGCCGTCATCCGCGCATTCGGCTCTGAGCTTCACGACCAGCGCGGCGTTAACCTCAGTTCCTTCCTATTCGATGATGGCTGGGACAATCCCGCTTCTCTGTGGAATTTTGGCTCAGGCTTCCCGCAAGGCTTCTCCAATCTTCGCAAAGCCGCTGAGCAATTCGGAGCCGAACCTGGCATTTGGTTTTCGCCCTGGGGCGGTTATGGCCAGCCGCGCCAGAAACGCATCGCCACTGCCACCGCCGCAGGCTACGAAACAAATAACAGTGGCCTCGCTCTGAGCGGCCCCAAATATTTTGCCCTCTTCCGCCAAAAAGCGTTGGAAATGGTTCAAAAATACGGCGTCAACCAATTCAAATTTGACGGCACCGGTAACGCCAATCAAGTCGTCCCCGGCAGCGATTTCAATAGTGACTTTGACGCCGCCATCAGCCTCATCGGCGAACTGCGCACCGCCAAGCCGTCCATCTACATCAATCTCACCACCGGCACCTATCCCTCGCCATTCTGGCTTCGCTACGCGGATTCCATCTGGCGCGGCGGCGAAGATCACAGTTTTGCCGGAGTCGGGTCCAATCGCCAGCGTTGGATCACCTATCGGGACGCTGCCACCTATCGCTACGTCGCCCGCGACGGCCCGCTCTTCCCTCTCAACTCGCTCATGCTCCACGGCCTGATTTTCGCCCAGCACGCCGACAAACTCGACACGGATCCGAACGGTGATTTCACCAGCGAGCTCCACGATTATTTCGGCACTGGGACGCAACTTCAGGAAATGTACATTACTCCCGCATTGCTCAAGCCCGCGGATTGGGATCACTTGGCCGAATCCGCAAGATGGTCCGCCGCAAACGTGAACACACTTGTGGACACACATTGGGTCGGAGGTGATCCTGCGGAGTTGGAAATTTACGGCTGGGCATCCTGGTCCCCAACAAAAGGCATTCTAGTCTTACGCAATCCCAGCGACCATGAACAATCCACTGATATTGATGTGGCAACTGCGTTTGAGTTGCCTCACGGCGCCGCGCAACGTTTCACCGCCGTCAGCCCCTGGAAAGACGACGCCGCAAAGTCCGCCTCTCCTCTAACACTCGCCGCCGGCCAGCCGCACCACTTCACTCTGGCCCCATTTGAAGTGCTCACTCTCGAAGCAACTCCGATCGCGCAGCCGCCGACTCCGCCCGCGCGGCCGAAAAAACACTAAGCGCCACGTCATGACCCAATCCATTTCAAAGGCCGACCCGCTCGCTCGCGCAAGCGTTCTGGAAGCCCTCCAACTCTTAATCTCCACCCCGTCGGTGAATCCCGATCTCGCCCCGGGCGAAGGCCTCGGCGAAGCCGCCATCGCCAACGTGATTCGGGAGTGGTTCACCAATCGCGGCATCGATTGCGCCCTCGAAGAAGCAGCTCCCGGACGCCCCAACGCCGTCGCGCGCATCGGCAGCAGCTCCGGCCCAACTTTGGTCTTCTGCGCGCACATTGACACCGTCAGCACCGCGGGCATGACCATCGCCCCATTCGACCCGCGCGTCGAAGGCAATCGCGTTTACGGCCGCGGCAGTAACGACATGAAGGGTGGCGCAGCCGCAATCCTCTGCGCCATGGCCAAACTCGCACAGGAACCTCTCGCGGGCACCATCCTCTCCGCGCTGGTGGCCGATGAAGAATACGCCAGCATCGGCGCTCAACATTTCGTCGCCCATCACAAAGGCGACGCCTGCATCGTCACCGAGCCCAGCGAAGGACGCCTTATCCTTGGCCACAAGGGTTTTGTCTGGGCGGAAATCACTACCGAAGGGCGCGCAGCTCACGGCAGCCGCTGGGATTTGGGCGTCAGCGCTATCTCCCGCATGGGGCGCATCATCACCGCGCTCGATGAATTCGATCGCACTCAACTCCGCGCGCGCACTCATCCTTTGGTGGGTCCCGCCTCACAACATTGCGCCACCGTCCGCGGCGGCGCCGGCCTTAGCACCTATGCGCCTAGTTGCACCCTGGAAATTGAGCGCCGCACCATTCCCGGCGAAACACCTGCTCAAGTTTTGGACGAGCTCCGCTCCGTCATCGCCTCGACCGGTGAGCAGGCCGCCGTTCGCCTCTTGCTCGATCGCCCGCCCCTCGTCTGTCCGCGCGACGCACGCATCGCCCAATGCGCCCGCGATGCCGCGACAGCGCTCCATGGACACGCGCCGGAAGAATCGGGAGTCGCCTACTGGATGGACGCCGCGCTTTTCGCCGCAGCGGGAATACAAACCGTAAACTACGGCGCCTCGGGAGCAGGCGATCACGAAGCCGTTGAATACGCCGATCTCGACTCCGTAGTCGACTGCGCGCAGGTCCTCACTGCCACGGCCCGCCTCTTCTTAGCCAAATAACTTCCCGTTCACATTCTTCCGCGCAGTTCTTTGCTTGACAGGAGGGTCGCACTTGGTATATTGCGTTGCCAGTTATCACAGCTGGGCGCGATGATTCCGGACCAATCCGCACCGTGGAGTTCCCGGGGTCAGTACTTGGTGAGGGTGGGGTGCCATGCGTGGCAAATGGAACCAGCTGGTCATCTCTCTAATTTTTCCGGCCGTCTGCGCGGTTTTCCCGTCCGTCCTGAACGCCCAGTCCTCGCAAACTCCGCCAAGCCGCATCGCTGCGATCGACGAGTCTTCACTCATCCTCCTGAAAGGTAATCATCCCCCGCAGGCCAACTTGGCAAATGACCGTGGCCCGGTTGACAGTCACCTTCCGATGGAACGGATGTTGCTTGTTCTCAAGCGTGACCCAATCACGGAATCCAGTTTGCGACAGTTAATCGCCGACCAGCAGGACCGGTCCTCGCCGAGCTTCCATGCTTGGCTCTCGCCCGCTGAATTCGGCGCGCGATTCGGCCCCTCTGCTTCCGACCTGCAAAAGCTCACCGCCTGGCTCGCATCCCACGGCTTCGTCGTCAACGGTGCCGACCATGGTGGTATGGTCATCGAATTCAGTGGCACCGCAAGGCAAGTTGAAGCGGCGTTTCGCACTCAGATTCACCGGTACGTTGTAAATGGGGCAAACCACTATGCAAATGCCTCCGACCCCCAAATCCCCGCGGCGCTTTCCCAGATTGTCGCCGGGATCAACACTCTGAACAACTTTCCGAAGCAATCGCCGGTTCGTTTCCTGGGATCGGCAACTCGCATCGCCAATACCAGCGAATGGCAGCCGGATTTCACTTTCAATAGCGGAGGCCAGACATTTCATTTCATGGCGCCGGGCGACTTTTCTAAGATTTACGACCTCGATTCCCTGCTGCGGGCCGGAATCGACGGCACGGGACAAAGCATCGCCATCGTTGGGCGCTCCAACATCAATCTTTCTGACCTCCAGATTTTTCGCCTCGCATTTGGATTGCCCCTCACACTTCCACAAATCATTCTGAATGGACCCGACCCCGGAAACACGTTTGGTACCGACGAAACAGAAGCGGATCTGGACATCGAATGGTCGGGAGCGATCGCGCCGAATGCCACGATCAAGTTCGTTGTCTCCGCAAGCACCAACACCACCGACGGTGTCGACCTTTCCTCCGAATACATTGTGGACAACAATCTTGCTCCGGTGTTGAGCGCCAGCTTTGGCCAGTGCGAATCCATCATGGGCCAGGCGGAAAGTTTGTTTTTCAACAATTTGTGGGAACAAGCAGCCGCGCAGGGCATCACCGTAGTGGTGGCCAGCGGAGACGCCGGCCCTGCAGGGTGTGATAATCCCCAGCAAGGCGGCCCGGCCACAGGTGGGGCGGCCGTGAGCGGTCTTGCATCCACCCCCTTTAACATCGCGGCGGGCGGCACTCAATTCAACGAAAACGGCAATTTTAGCGCATTTTGGGCGCCCAATAATGGTCCCGATCAATCTTCCGCTCTCGGATATATTCCGGAAAATGTCTGGAATGAAAGCTGCTCTGCCCCGGCCCAGTGCACCTTTACTACTCTCTTCGCAAGTGGTGGTGGACCAAGCGCGCTCTACAGCAAACCTACATGGCAAGCAGGGCTCGGCGTCCCGGCCGACGGGATGCGCGACCTTCCCGACGTTTCGCTTGCCGCTGCCAGCGGTCATGACGGCTACTTGGTATGTCAGGACGGCATTTGTCTAACCAATAGCAACAACCAGTTGGTCAATGCCGCCGTCGTCGGAGGCACTTCAGCGGCTGCTCCCACCTTTGCGGCCATAATGGCGCTCGTCAACCAGAAAACAAATTCGCGCCAGGGCCAGGCAAATTTCGTTCTCTATCCGCTGGCATCCACGCAGAACCCCGCGAATTGCAACGCAAGCGCGGCTCCGCAATCAACTTGCATCTTTAACGATGTCACGGCAGGCGATTCAACTGTTCCGGGGCAAACCGGCTATCCCGCGACTCCGGGATACGACCTCGCAACCGGACTCGGCTCGATTAATGCCGCTAATCTTGTGAACCAATGGACAAATATCACTTTCCGGGCCACCAGCGCATCGCTGCTGCTTTCTCCCACCACCGTAACCCATGGCCAACCTATGACCGCCTCCGTGACCGTCACCCCGGCCGCCGGGGCCGGAACTCCAACTGGCGAAGTTTCGCTACTGGCCGCGGACCTGCGGGGTGTGAACCTCGGGGTTTTAACTGCCGGGGCCGTCTCCGGCATGGTGACCGCTTTGCCCGGGGGAAGTTATTCCGTAAGCGCGGCATTCAGTGGAGATGGAGCATTCGGCTCGGCCATCTCAAACAGCGTCCCGGTCCATGTAAATCCCGAAGGCAGCTCCACAAGT
>DATNHU010000087.1:0-5009 GCA_035604795.1 Candidatus Limnocylindrales bacterium | reverse complement strand
GGCCCGTCGCCGCGCCTGCCGCAATCGACGAGAGAGCGCCGAGAATGAGGCGCGCGACCTTCATGCCCAGCGTAAACGTCAGGGTCGGCTCGGCCAACGCATAACCGGCAAGCCCGATACGCAGCCCGCGGTTGAGCACTGAAGCAACCAGCACCCAGGACGCAAGCCCAACAAGAAAGGCGACTATGTACCGTTTCATGAAGCCTCTTTCGTTTAGTTTGATTAAACTAGTATACTTCAACTATGAAAGCAGAGCTACTGATACTTGGGGTCCTGCACCGGGGCAACTTCCACCCTTATGAAATCAAGCGCCGCCTGAGAAACGCGATGGTGGAGTGCTATACGGACGTCGACGTGGGTACGCTGTATTACGCGATACGGCAACTCCAGAAGAACAAGCTAATCGTCGCGGTTCGACGGGAGCGCGTGGCCCGGGGCGGGGTGCGCACTGTGTATGGGATTTCCGCGAGCGGCAAGCAGCGATTTCAGGAGCTTCTGAACGAGCAATTTGCGGCGGAAGGATCGGTTGCCCAAACGCTTTACGGTTCGATGCTTTTTCTGCAATTCAGCGACCTGCCTTTGGTCGCGAATTTGCTGCGGACGAGGATTGCGCGAGAAACGGGTGCGATACGAAAAACTGCCGAGATCCGGAAGGAACTGGGGTCGGCCCCCGCAACGGGCGCACTTCATCTTCTGAAACACCTCGAGCTTCAGCACCGGCTGGACCGCAAGTGGCTTCAGGGGGTGCTCGCCGACGTCGAGGGAGGGCGTGTGCGGGACGTGGCGGACCCCAAGCGACTGACGCGAGGATGGCTGGCGGCGAAGAGCCAAGCTAAACAGCGGTCGGGACGACCGAGCGGTTCACGCGATTGAAAACAAAAACGGAAGAAAAGGATTTTACCGCAGAGGCGCAGAGGGGGAACGGAGAAAGCAGTGTGAAGGCGGTGGAGTGAGGCGAGCGTGAATGAATTGGTGGTGAGGTTGGGACCTTTATTCAGGAGGCAAAAGCAGGAGGGGTTCTTCGCCCGTCATGGCGGGCTCAGAATGACACCGAAAAGCAAAAGCAGATCCCTCACACCATTCGCCAAATGCGGGCGAATGGGTTCGGGATGACGACGAGTGAATTGAAGGCTCCCCGTTCAGAAGAATAAGGCAAGAGAGATTCTTCGCTGCGCTCAGAATGACAATCGCTTGGCTTGAGTGAGCGGATTCATTGACAGTGTCGGGCTTGCGCCGTAACCTTTGATTGGGGAAATGCATCACGACCAAGGATTGAACGAAGAGACTAATGGACCTGTTTGAAGAGATTGTGAAGCTGCGGCGCGCGGGGCTTCGAGGCGCGCTGGCTACCATTGTGCACACCAATGGATCTATCCCGAGCTACGAAAGTTCGCGGATGCTAGTGCGCGAGGATGGGTCCATCGCGGGCACGATCGGCGGCGGCTGCGTGGAAGCCGACGTCTGGGCGGCGGCGAAAGATGTGATGAGCAAGGAAGCGCCGCGGAAAATGATTTTCAATCTGAACCACGAGGCCAGCTACGACAACGGCCTGATCTGCGGAGGCACCCTGGAGGTGTTCGTGGAGCCAATTCTACCTCAACCGGTGCTTTACATTTTTGGCGGGGGCCACGTTTCCATAGCGCTGGCGCAAGCGGCGCACACCGCCGGGTTCGCCATCGGAGTGATTGACGATCGCGAGGCGTTTGCGAACCACGAGCGGTTCCCAATGGCGCACGAGATTTACACCACGTATGAGGACGCGTTTGAGAAATTGAAGCCGGGCGCGTCAAGTTATCTGGTGATTGTGACGCGCGGTCATCGCGACGACATGCGGGTGCTGGCGTGGGCGGCGCGGACGGACGCGAAATACATCGGAATGATTGGGAGCAAGCGCAAGGTGCTCAGTGTTTATGAAGCGCTGGAGCGCGAAGGAATCCCGCCGGAAAAACTGGCGCGCGTGCATGCTCCAGTCGGACTGGAGATTGGCGCGCTCACTCCCGAGGAGATCGCCATCAGCATCG
This sequence comes from Candidatus Limnocylindrales bacterium, assembly GCA_035604795.1. Taxonomy (GTDB): domain Bacteria; phylum Acidobacteriota; class Terriglobia; order Acidiferrales; family UBA7541; genus DASTCZ01. Next base: position 2,988 of record DATNHU010000087.1, on the reverse strand, counting down.
CGGCAGAGCTGATCGCTGTGCGCCGTCATGCCACTGGACTTGCCCACAAGGCCGTGCAACCCGCGCGGGCCGCCGAACATTCTACCGGGCGGGCGGGAGACTGAGTACCGCGTGCTCACCGCCGTCATTCTTGCAGCGGGAGAATCGCGGCGCATGGGGTCGCCCAAAGCACTCCTGCTTCATAACCACCGCACATTCGTCGAACACCTGTTGGACATCACTCGCCATCCGAAAATTGGTTCACAGCGAATCGTGCTGGGCGCCGGTGCGGAGGATATTTCGCAGCGCGCCGGCCTCGATCCACAGATGACGGTCAAAAACCCTGATTGGGAGCAGGGACAGCTTTCCTCCATCCAGGCGGCGATCCGAACCCTCGACCGCTCCTCAACCGACGGCGTTATGATTTGCCTGGTGGATCATCCTTTGATTACTTCGGCTCTGGTGCATGAGCTTATCGAAACTTTTTATCGGTCGGGGAAATCCATCGTTCTGCCCGTCTTTCGCGGACGCCGCGGCCATCCGGTAATCTTCGCTAAAGGGCTTTTTGATGAATTGCTGGCCGCCCCCACTGATGTGGGCGCACGCGCGGTTGTGTGGAAACACGCCGGCGATGTGGAGGAAATCCCCACGGAAGAAGAGGGGACGGTGCTGAATCTGAATGACCCGGACACGTTTCGCAACGCCATGGGCAACAACTAATCTGGAATTCCCTGCCCCAAACATTGAGAGGCCCCAAAGCAAATGGAGATCACACCCGAACTTCCGGCGATCGCGCTGAACGCAATAAGGATTCGCACACTGAGTGTGCTGCCTGATCAAGTGCGAGCTTGCCTGGATCAACTGAGTGAGGGGCAAATTTGGTGGCGGCCGAACGACCAGAGCAACTCGGTCGGAAATCTTGTGGTGCATCTAAGCGGCGCAATCATGTATTTCCTGTGCCACCGGATAGGAAAGTTTCCATACGAGCGGGATCGAGAGGCTGAATTCTCCGCCAAGGGGCCTCTGCCCAAACAAGAATTGCTCCGCGTTTTTAATGAGACAATCGAAAAGGCAGCTGTTACATTCAATTCACTGAACGGATCGCGCCTATCCGACCCTTCGACCTCCCCCGAATATTATTCCCTGCTCTTCGAGGATCTTTTCGGGGTGGTGTTTCATTTTGCCACCCACGCCGGGCAAATTGTTTACATTACAAAAATGCTCAAGCAAGGCTCAGTCAACAATTTGTGGGGCGCAACGCACAAAGCCGCAAAGGTGTGGAAAACATGATTGGTTTGAAAAACACGGGAGGAACGAGTCGTTAATTTATGCCGATATCGCTTTGGCGGAAAGCTTATCCAGCAGCGCCGCAAGGGCGTCACAGGCCAGTTGCGCGCCGTGAAATGTGGCCGAGGGTAACCCACCAAGCTCCTTGGAGATTTGCTCGGGCGTAATCTTGACCAGTTCCGCGGGCGTTTTCCCCTGCATCAGGTCCGCCAGCACGGAGCCGCAGGCAATCGAGGTAACGCAACCCTTGGCCAGGAATTGCGCGTCCGCAATTCGTCCGGCGTCGATTCGCGCCGAAAGTGAGAGGGTGTCTCCGCAAACGGGGTTGGTGACCTCTACAACAGTCCCGCCATTTTCCTGCGCGCCGGTGTGGTGCGGGTTCTTGAAATGGTTGAGTACTTCAGGACTGTACATGCCCTCAGTATCGCAATTCAGACCCGAACAAGCAATTCCCATCAGGCTATCCAATTCAATGACGGAAGCATCTTAATCCTGTTGCCGAATAGTCTAATCCGGAGCATGATTCTTGTTTGTATTGAAAGGGGTCAGTATTCCCGCTGACAATCCGCCCATCGGAGCCGTCGCACCAGCCATGTTTCGTAAAAAAAGTTTTGCATTTTTTCGCGCTTCAGAAATGCGGCGCCCATTCCTGATAGCCGGACTGGTAGCTCTGGCCGCCGCTTGCGGTGCACAGCCCGCGGCCGATCCCCAAGCCGAGATGCTGCTCGGGACCATGCATGATGAGCTCTCCCGCGCTCAATCTTCCCTGTCCAAATCAGACCCCGCGCCTTATTACATCAGTTATTCCGTATTTGACCGGCAAGGCGTATCGATTTCGGCGACGGAAGGCAGCCTGTTGAATTCCATCAACAACCAGCAGCGCTGGGCCGACGTAACCATGCGGGTGGGCGCACCCTCGCTCGACAACACTCATGGCGATAGCCGCGACTCTGGTATTTCCGGAGGTATCCTGCCCCTCGGGAACGACCGCAACGCCATTGCGCGCGGACTCTGGCTGCTTACCAATGGCGAATACCGGCAAGCCTCTTCCGTTTATACCAACGTAAAAACGCAGAAGGCCGTGCAATCGGAGGAGGAGGACAAGTCCGCCGACTTCACCAGCGAAGCGCCCCACCAAGATGTTGAGGTGCCCGGCCCACCGGCGCCCATTCATCAAAAGGAATGGGAAGCCCAGATGCGCAGCTATTCCGCGGCCTTCAAGAAGTATCCCTACGTGTACAACTCAGTGGCCTCGCTGAGTTTCGATCAGGTCATGCAATACGTCGTGTCATCAGAAGGCACTCGCCTGGCCGAGCCAGGCCATTCCGCGAGACTGGTCCTGGAAGCGGAAACGCACGCCGATGACGGTATGGAACTCCTTCGCGTGGAAACCTTTCAGGCCGCGTCGCCCGAACAGTTGCCCTCCGCCGCGGAAATTAACACCAAGATCGAGAAAATGGCTTCGGACCTGAAGGCATTGCGCGCCGCGCCCGTTGCCGATCCCTACGCCGGACCTGCGATGCTTTCCGGCCGCGCCGCCGCGGTATTTTTTCACGAAGTGCTTGGCCACCGCATGGAGGGCCATCGCCAACGTGGCGAGGAGGAAGGCCAGACATTCACCAAGAAAGTGAATGAGTCCATCCTGCCCAGTTTCTTGAGCGTGGTGGACGACCCGACTCTGAAAGAGTTGGGCGGTGTGAAGCTTGCCGGCAATTATGCCTA
>DATNHU010000086.1:0-10643 GCA_035604795.1 Candidatus Limnocylindrales bacterium | reverse complement strand
ATTCACGAAGGGATTCTTGGCACCACGTTCACAGGCAGGCTGACCCGAGAGACGAAGGTGGGGCCTTTCCGCGCAGTCGTTCCCACCATCAGCGGCCGCGCCTGGATCACCGGGTTCGCCCAATATGTCCTCGACGCGGACGATCCATTTCCGGAGGGATTCACCGTCGGAGACATCTGGGCGTGAAAATAATTTCAATTTGGCACGCGGCGAATGTTTCGACGGAATTATTTGTCGTGGCAATTTCGGGGTCAAACTATTCAATCTTCATGAGTAAACCCAATTGTTCCACGTGAAACATTTTAATCGCGTGCATAGCAAATTTACGACGCGCGTTTTCGAACAGCGGGCTATTCGAAAGGTCACAACCCTTCTCTTCAGAATATTTCCTTGAGTTCCCTCCACAATGCCCGGAATTGTGTATATTCCCCTTCGGATTGCTGAATAGGGGGCATCATGAATGGCCGCGACGTCCACACAGGAATATCTGGAGCAAAGACTCGATCACCTTTGACGCTAGCAATTACTTTGGGCGTCGCGGTCGCTGTGACATCGGCGCTGCTTGTTGTATCCGCATTCGCACAGCGCGGCGGACGCGGCGCGGCCGATCAGGGTATGCAAGGCCTGTCCGGCCAGGGCCGAACCGATTCGCTCGGCGACTTGCGCTTCCGCAGTCTTGGCCCTGCGGTTGCCGGCGGACGCGTGAGCGCTGTTGCCGGCGTGCCCGGTCAGCCCAATGTTTTTTACGTTGGCGCGGCAGGGGGCGGCGTCTTCAAGACCACGGACGGCGGCATCAATTGGCGCGGCATTTGGGACAACATGCCCACGGCTTCGATCGGCGCAATCGCCCTCGCGCCGCAGAATCCAAATTGGGTGTGGGTGGGCACGGGAGAGGGCAATCCACGCAATGATGTGATTACCGGGCACGGCGTTTTCTTTTCTTCAGACGGCGGCACAACCTGGAAATCCATGGGCCTCGAAAACGCAGGCCAAATTCCAGTGATACTTGTTTCGCCAACGAATCCCAATCTTGTTTATGTGGCGGCGCTTGGTCATGTTTGGGGGCCGAACGCGGATAGAGGAGTTTTCCGCACCACCGACGGCGGCAAGAGCTGGCAGAAAGTGCTTTATGTGGACGATACCACCGGCGCGTGCGACCTGGTGATGGATCCCGCCAATCCCATGGTCCTCTATGCAGGGATGTGGCAATACAAGCGGTTTCCATGGATCCTTGAAAGCGGCGGTGCTTCGAGCGGACTTTATCGCACGACAGATGGCGGCGAAAACTGGCGCAAGCTCAGCGCCGGCCTGCCTTCTGCACCGACGGGCCGCTCGGCGATCGCCATTGCGCCTAGCGATCCCTCGCACATTTATGCGCTCGTTGAATCGAAGAACGGAGTCCTGTGGGAATCGCGCGATTCCGGCGATCGCTGGACGAAAGTTTCTGACGACCGTTCCATTCAGGCCCGGCCGTTTTATTTTTCACATCTCTATGTTTCTCCCGATAACGAGGACCGAATTTATTTTCTGTCCTACGACATCATGCTGTCCACCGACGGAGGCCGTTCCGCGCACATCATCGCGCAGGGCGTCCATCCCGATCATCACGTTCTGTGGATCGATCCGCGCGACCCCGCGCATTTGGTGGAGGGAAACGACGGCGGCATTTACGTTTCCTCTGACCAGGCCGCGCACTGGCGCTATCTCGACAATCTTCCCATCGAACAGTTTTACAGCGTGGCGCTCGACGACCACTATCCTTATATGGTGTGCGGCGGCCTGCAGGACAACAACGGCTGGTGCGGGCCCTCAAACAGCATGAAGGGCGGAGGTATCGGCCCGGGTGATTGGTGGGTAGTGGCCGGCGGTGACGGGCAATATGTGGTGCCCGGACTCAATGGCAACCGCTGGATATATGGCGACTCGCAGGGCGGCGCGATCGTCCGGTCGGAGCGTGCAGATCATGTTGGCGGCTCTATCCGGCCATACCTGATGACTTCATTTGATCTAGCGGTTTCCGACATGAAATACCGTTTCAACTGGACTGCGCCCATCGCCGTTGATTCACAGAATCCCAATGATGTTTTTATTGGCGGAAATGTTCTTTTCCGCTCGCGCGACTCCGGCTGGAATTGGACGCCGATCAGCCCGGATCTGACGCGCAACGAAAAATCCAAGCAAGCACTGACCGGCGGGCCAATCATTCTGGATATCAGCAGCGCGGAGAATTACGACACGATTCTGTCGATTTCCATTTCTCCTCTTGATCCCAACACGGTTTGGGTGGGGACTGACGATGGGTTGGTGCAGGTGACCCAGGACGGCGGCGCGCATTGGTCGAACGTCGCCGCCAACATTCCCAGTTTGCCCCAATGGGGGCGCATTTCACAGATTGATGCCTCACCGTTCGCAGCGGGGGGTTGCACCGTGGCCGTGGATTTCCACGAAACCGAGAACAACAAGCCTTATGTCTTCAAGACCACTGATTTCGGGAAAACTTGGACTTCCATTACGCGCAATTTGCCCGAGGACTATCCAGTTCACGTGGTGCGCGAAAACCCCAACCGCAAGGGAATGTTGGTTGCGGGCACGGACACAGGGTTATTTTATTCCGTCGATGACCAACCGTGGCAGCCGATGCACTCCAATTTTCCCGTTACACCGGTCTTCGACGTCAAGTTTGAAAAACGCTCGCACGACCTGGTCGTCGCCACGCACGGGCGCGGCGTTTTTATCATGGACGACATTTCTCCCCTCGAGCAGATGCAAACGGGCGGCGCTCTCCAGCTTTTTCCAGTCGCCACAGCGTATCGGTTGAACCTGGCCGGGCGCGGTGGTTTTTCTTCGGGCGCGTTTGTGGCCCCCAATCCGCCGGATGGTGCAGTCATTCATTATTCAGTTCCTCCCGCTGCATCGGGAGGAGGAGGTGGAACCGCGGGCGCAAGCGGGGGCCGCGGCCCCGGGGCGTCAATCACAGTTTCTGACTCCACCGGCAAAATTGTGCGCAAAATGAACGGCCCGGCGCGCCCGGGGATCAATCGAGTCGTCTGGCCATTCGTATACGACGGGCCCACGCCACTGAGTCTTCCCGGTGCGGGCGGAGGTGAGGAGGAAGGAGGAGGCGGTGGCGGCCGCGGAGGCTCCGTGCAGGCGCCTCCAGGCATTTACGACATCGCGGTGACGGCGAATGGCCAAACTCAAACGCAAAAAGTTCATGTGGAGGCCGATCCGAAGTTCAAAGGAGACAACTCCGGATTTCAGGCGCAGTTAAAGGCCGGACTGGAAGTCCGCGATGCGCTCTCTTCGCTCAACGAAGTGGTGAACCGCATTGAAGCGATGCGTGCGCAGCTTCGGACCCTCACGCGGACGCAGTCAAATCAGGAATTGGCAAATCGCGCGCGGGAATTGGATGCGAAGCTCGATGCTCTCGAGCAGCCGCTTTACAACACCACCATGGCCAGCGACAGTAAATATTATCTGCACTCGCTCTCGCGGCTTTCCGACCGGCTCATCCGCTTGCTGGGCGCCATCAGCGGCAACTATGGCCTGCCGCCGTCGCAACCCGTCCTTGAAGAATGGGCAGAAGTTCGCGCCGCGCTGAAAGCTCACATCGAGGAATTCAACAAATTCCTGGCCACCGACGCCCCGGCCTTCAACAAGTTCGCCGCCGACCAGGGAATGCAGGCGATTGCGCCCGGCAAGCCGGTGGAATGGAAATAGTCTGATTCTCATAACACAAATGTCGCGCAGCTAACCCGGCTATAATGATTCGTGGAGGAAGCTCATGTCCGCCACCAAGCCACAGCCGCCAACGCGCACCGAAACCGACAGCATGGGCCAGATCGCCGTGCCCGCCAACGTTTACTGGGGCGCACAGACGGAGCGCTCCCTGCTCCATTTCCATTGCGGCCGCGACGTCATGCCGCCGGAGTTGATCCACGCATTCGGCGTCCTGAAAAAAGCCGCGGCCATCGTGAATCAGGATCTCGGTAAACTTCCCGCGGATAAAGCCAAATTGATTTGCGCGGCCGCTGACGAAGTGATCGCCGGAACCCTTGACTCGCATTTCCCACTGCGCATCTGGCAGACCGGCAGCGGCACGCAGACCAACATGAACGTCAACGAAGTCATCTCCAATCGCGCCATTGAAATGGCGGGTGGCATGATGGGCTCCAAGAAGCCAATCCACCCCAATGACGACGTCAATATGTCGCAGTCCTCAAACGACACTTTTCCGACCGCAATGCACATCGCCGCCGCCGAGCGAGTGCAGAATGCACTGATTCCCGCGATCCAGCGCGTGCATGACGCCATCGCCGCAAAATCAAAGCAGTTTGCCAATGTCGTAAAAATCGGACGCACGCATTTGCAGGACGCCGTGCCGCTCACGGAGGGGCAGGAGATGGGAGGCTGGGCAAGTTTGCTGGCGCGAGACATTGCGCGGCTGCGCCAGTCGCTCGATGGGATCTATGACCTGGCCATCGGTGGTTCCGCGGTGGGTACGGGCCTGAACACCCATCCCGAATTTGCTGCACGCGCCGCGAAAAAAATCGTCGAGCTGACCGGACTCCCCTTCCGCTCGCATCCCGACAAGTTTGCAGCGCTCTCCGCTCACGACGAGCTGGTGTACGCCCACGGAGCCATTCACACACTGGCCTGCTCGCTGATGAAAATCTCGAACGACATTCGTTGGCTGGCCTCCGGCCCGCGCTGCGGGCTGGGCGAGTTGCGCATCCCCGAGAATGAGCCCGGCTCGAGCATCATGCCCGGCAAGGTGAATCCCACGCAATGCGAGGCCATGACTATGGTGGCCGTGCAGGTGCACGGCAACAACGCCGCCGTGGCATTCGCCGATTCGCAGGGAAATTTCGAGCTGAACGTTTTCAAGCCGGTGCTCATCTACAATTTCCTGCACTCGGTTACGTTGCTCACCGACGCCAGCCGCGGCTTCGTGGAATACATGGTCAACGGCATCGAATTGGACCGCGCCAGAATTGATTTCTACGTGAAGAATTCGCTGATGCTGGTTACCGCGCTCAATCCCAAGATCGGCTATGACAAAGCCGCAAAGCTCGCGCACACGGCCCTGGAAGAAGGCATCAGCCTGCGCGAGGCCTGCTTGAAATTGGGCTATCTTACCGGTGAGGAATTCGACGCGCTGGTTAAGCCCGAAAAGATGACCCACCCTTAAGTCAGACCATGGCAAAGAGGCGCCCACAGAACATCCGTCCCACCTCAACGTAACTGCTTGCATACGCAATCACGCAAACGAAATCAACCAGCATCAAATATGTGCGACTCTTCTGTCTATTGGTTCGCTGGATGCGCGCCATCTAAGACCTCTTCATGAAAACGATCCGGATTGTCGATGTTCTGTTCCTTCTGGCGACGCTACTCGGTCTCCCTGTGGGTTATTACGTAGGGCACCAAAAATACATCGACAATGAAAAAGCCGCGGGCATGCTGAGCGAGGAAGCGACGGTCGACGATTTCGCCAAGAAAGAATTCCTCTACGCCGACCCCCAACGAGCACGCAACGCCCTGGCCTTTGCCATCAAGACTCACCAGGATATGCAAGCCGCGAATCCTTCCTCGGGCGCGGCGCAAAAAATGGATTTGGGGTGGTGCTACGCAGAGTTGGCGCTGCTGGAAGAGTCGGGAGGAAGTGCGGAAGCCGCCAAGAAAGACATGGCCCAAGCTGTGCAAACGTTGAAGGACGCGGGAGCCAGTGGCACGACGGAATTCGTCATCCGCCAGAAACTTCAGCCCAAACAACCTGCCACCACGCCTGCGGATGCGACCTCGCAACCCGCTACAGCACCGCAACCCGACGCCACGCAATCTCCGAATGGCAATCCACCATCAGGTGATAAGCAGTCATGAAAATCATCCTGCGAATCCTTGGAATGGTTCTTGGTCTGGCCATCGGCGCCGCCGCTGGCGGATATTTCACCTATGCAAGATATGCGGGACAATTTGAGTTGGTCCGCACCTTCGCCACCATTGCCACCAGCAGCGCCACTTCAGTGGACGAATTCAACCAGGAATCCGACAACGCTAAAAAGGATTTGCTGGCCACACTTTCCCTTTATGAAGGCGCCGGCGAAACTCCCAACGTAGAAGTGGGCGTCAGGAAAGCATTGCGCATGAACAGCGGCTTGATCGAAGCCCGTCTTTCCGTTCTCGAGGAGAAAGACGGAAACACCGCCCGCTCGAAAGCCTACTTGTTGAAGGCCCAGGACGATTTGAAATCAGTTGGCTGGGCGGATCTTTCTGACGAAACCGTCTTGCAGGCCATCAAGAAGTAGCTTCGAACCCCAATCACCTGCTCAACTTGTAAGCAAAATCTCCCCCGCCTGTATTAAACTCTCCCCGCAATCAATTTCCTTGGAGGTGGGACTGTGTGGAATCGGCGGCATTTCATAGCGGTGTGTTCGGGTGTTGGAATTTCGGGGACGCTTCTCCCCGGGGTGCTTTGGACTCTCGCGCAGGACAAGCCAAAAATCACCAAGGACATGATCGACCTCGCCGCGAAAATCGCCGATGTGCCCATTGCCGATGAATATAAGGACGCCATGCTCAACGGCATGAACGGCGCCGTGCAGGGCTACGAGGAAATCTACAAGCTCCACATGGACAACAGCGTGCAACCCGCGCTGGTGTTCGATCCCCTGCCGCTGGGCTACAAGCTTTCCACTACAAGAGTTCCCATGAAGATTTCCGCGGTGGCTCCGGCGCTCGCCACCAAAGCGCCGAAAAATATTGAAGACGTGGCCTTCATGACCACGCGCCAGTTGGCAGAATTGGTAAAAACGAAAACAGTTTCCTCCAAGAATCTCACCGAGATGTACATCGCGCGCCTGAAGCGGTACGACCCCAAGTTGAAGTTCGTCATCACCATCACCGAAGATCGCGCCATGGCGCAGGCCGCTGAAGCCGATAAGGCTATCGCCGCCGGAAAGTATCTTGGCCCACTGCACGGAATTCCCTGGGGAGGAAAAGACCTGCTGGCTGTAAAGGGCTATCCAACCACCTGGGGCGCGGGAGGATTCGAGAAGCAAGTCTTTGATGAAGACGCGGAAGTCGTCAAGCGCCTCGACAAAGCCGGCGCGGTGCTCATCGCCAAGCTCACGCTCGGCGCGCTTGCCCAGGGCGATCACTGGTTTGGCGGTATCACTCGCAATCCGTGGAATCCCGAGCAGGGCTCGAGCGGATCTTCTGCCGGCCCAGCTTCCGCAACCGCCGCCGGATGCGTGGGCTTCAGCATCGGCACGGAAACGCTGGGCTCGATATCGTCTCCGTCCACGCGATGCGGTGTCACCGGCCTGCGCCCCACGTTCGGCTTCGTCCCGCGCACAGGAGCCATGGCCCTTTCCTGGACCATGGACAAGATCGGCCCCATCTGCCGATCGGTGGAAGATTGCGCGATGGTCATGTCTTACATTCATGGACAGGACGGAAAAGATCGCAGCGTCCAGCCCGCTGCATTTAATTGGGATGCACAACTCAATTGGCGCACCCTGAAGGTCGGCGTGTTGCAAAAAGATTTCGAGCTGGCGCCGCTCACTGAGATGAAGCCGCCCAAACCTATTGAGGAAATGACAGAGGAAGAGAAAACGCGCTGGGACACTCAGCAAGCACGTCGCAAAGCTGGCTACGCCTCCCGGGAATACGACCACAAGTTTGACACGGCAGCTCTCGACAAGCTCCGCTCCATGGGTGTGAAGATGACCCCCATCGAGATTCCTGAATTTCCTTACGGCCCGCTGCGCTCCATGTTGGAAGCGGAAGCCGCGGCCGCATTCGACGAGCTCACCCGCTCCGGCCGCGATAAGCTCCTCACCGAGCAGGGTCCGCAGGATTGGCCCAACGCATTCCGCACCGCGCGATTCATCCCCGCGGTGGAATACATTCAAGCCAGCCGCGCCCGATTTCTGGCCATTGAATTAATCGACAAGGCCTTCAAAGGCTTCGATGTGATCGTCGCGCCCACGAACAGCACTCAGTTGTCGGTCACCAACTCCACCGGACATCCGTCCGTTATTTTGCCCAACGGTTTCCGCGGAGACGATGCCCCCAAGCCGCAAACGCAGAACACCAACTTCGGCGGCGGCCCGGGGACGCCCGTCAGCCTCACATTCCTTGGCCAGCTGTACGGTGACGCAAAGTTACTCGCCCTTGCGCGCGCTTATCAGGAAGCCACGGGCTTCCACAAGCGTTATCCCAAACTGGACGCATAATATTTGAGAGAGGGTTTCCGGCCATGAGTTCCATCAAACGAATGCTTGTCTTTACGTCCGCGGCGACGCTGGCGATTCTACTGATGCTCGTTGCTTCCGCACCCGCGCGGCAATCTCAGCAGAGCACGAAACCAACTCAATCCACAAGGGCGGCGCCCAAGCCCGCCACGCCACCCGCGGCCCAGACGCCAAGCACGGAATACCACGCCTTTGACGTTGCCGACATGGATCGCACCTGCAAGCCCTGCGAGGATTTTTATCACTTTGTGAACGGCGGCTGGATGTCCCGCAATCCCATACCCGCCGCTTACCCCGTCTGGGGGCGCATCAATGAATTGAACAACCATAACCAGGATGTCTTGCGCAAAATTCTCGAGGAAGCTGCCGCCAACAAAACTGCGGTGCCTGGATCGATCGAGCAGAAAATTGGCGACTACTACGCGACTTGCATGGACACCGCCAAAATTGATGGCGCGAGTTTGCATCATCTCGACGAGGAATTCGCGCGCATCGCCCAGGTCAGTGACCTCGCCTCGCTCCAGGCAGAAGTCGCGCATCTGCGAAGCATCGGCGCGCGCCCCATGTTTGCTTTTGGATCGGAGCAGGATTTCAAAGATAGCTCGGAACAAATAGGGGCCACGAACCAGGGGGGCCTGGGCCTTCCCGATCGCGACTATTACACCAAGACTGACGACGCCTCGGTAAAACTCCGCGACGGGTACAGCAAGCATCTCGCGAAAATGTTCACGCTAATGGGCGACACCGCCGAGCGCTCCGGCACCGAAGCCGCCACGGTCATGGCCATCGAAACACAACTGGCAAAGGCGTCCAGGACGCGCGTGGAACTGCGCGACCCGGAGTCGAATTACCATCGCATGAGTATTGATGAGCTGGGCGCACTCACTCCGCATTTCAACTGGCCCGCGTTCTTCACCAGCATAGGGTTTCCCGGAATCCGCGTTGTCAACGCTTCGCAACCGGATTACCTCAAATCGTTGGATGCCATGCTCACGTCCGTTTCCATCGAGGATTGGAAAACGTATCTGCGCTGGCACCTGATCCACGCGTCGGCTCCCTATCTTTCCGCGCCGTTCGTGGATGAAAATTTTGATTTCTTCGGCAAAACACTCACCGGAACCACCGAACAGCTCCCGCGATGGAAACGCTGTGTCGCAGCCACGGACCGCCAGCTCGGGGAAGCGCTGGGTCAGAAGTATGTCGCGGTTGCATTTCCTCCAGAGGCCAAAGCGCGGGCCCTGGAGATTGTGCACAACCTGATCGCCGCGCTGCGCGATGACCTGCAAACTTTGCCGTGGATGAGCCAGGCCACGCGCTTGCAGGCGATGACCAAACTCAATGCCTTCACTCTAAAAATCGGTTATCCGGACACGTGGCGCGACTACTCCGATTTTCACGTGGATCGCACTTCCTACGTCTTGAATTATTTCCACGGCAGCCGGTTTGATTTCCGCTATGACCTCGCCAAAATCGGCAAGCCCGTGGACCACGGCGAATGGATAATGACTCCCCCCACCGTCAACGCCTATTACAATCCTCAGCTAAACGAGATCGTTTTTCCAGCGGGCATCCTTCAGCCGCCGTTGTTTGACGCCAAGGCTGACGACGCGTTGAACTACGGCGCCATGGGTTCCGTGATCGGCCACGAAATGACGCACGGCTTCGACGACCAGGGCCGTCAGTTCGACGCCACCGGCAATCTCCGCGACTGGTGGACGCCGGAAGACGCCAAGAATTTCCAGGAGCGCGCCTTGTGCGTCCAGAAACAGTTTGATACCTTCGTGGTCTCGGGTGATCTCCACGAGAATGGCAAGCTGGTGCTGGGCGAAAGCATCGGCGACCTGGGCGGACTTGCCATTGCCCACGCCGCGTTCCGGAAATCGCAGGAAGGCAAGCCGCAAACTTCCATCGATGGGTTCACGCCCGACCAGCGATTCTTCATGGCCTTTACACGCGATTGGGGAGAAAACATACGGCCTGAATTTGAGAAGTTGCTGACCAATACGGATGTACATCCACTTCCGCGTTTTCGCGCCGTGGCGCCGCTTATGAACATGCCCGAATTTGCAAAGGCGTTCGATTGTAAGGCCGGTGATTCGTTGGTTCGCGCCGAAGATCAGCGTTGCAGAATTTGGTAGTCGTCGTTTGGCGCATTTAATGCGTCGGAGGAATTGCCCATGAAACGCACCGCAGGTCTCGTCAGTCTCGCCACGATCAGTATCTTGATAACTCTGATTGCCATCGTTCCATCCGGGCGCGCCCGCCAAAATACCGCCGCGGAAATCCACGGAATCAATCTTGCCGATTTGGACCGCACGTGCAAACCCTGCGAAGATTTCTACAAGTTCGTCAATGGCGGCTGGATGGCACATAACCCCATTCCCG
>DATNHU010000085.1:0-9151 GCA_035604795.1 Candidatus Limnocylindrales bacterium | reverse complement strand
CCGTGGACACGGCTTCACGCCCTTAAAGATTATTGGGGCATGGTCCGCGTCCTGCGTGATTTTCCCAAATTTCACGCCACCTTCAACGTGGTACCGTCACTTGCGGCTCAGCTCGAAGAATATGCCAGTGGAAAATTCTCCGAGCCCTGGTTCGACATAGCCTTTCTTCCCGCCGAACAACTCGACGCCGAGTCCAAAGTGGTTATCATCGAGCGAGCGTTCCAAATCAACCGCGATCACTTGATGCGCCGCTTCCCGCGTTTTGTCGAACTATTTGAGCGGACTCAGCACTCCGAAAAAGACATGAACGCCGCGGACCTGTTTGGTCCACGCGAATGGCGAGACATCCAATTGCTCTCACAGCTTGCCTGGATGGACGAAGACTGGCTGGCCACAGATCCGGTCTTGATGCGTCTGGGATCCAAGGGCGCCAATTTCTCCGAAGAGGACAAGCAGGAATTGCGTGCCAAGCAGTTGGAGCTGCTGCGCGACGTTCTACCCGAATACCGCCGTGCCGCGGCCACAGGTCAAATAGAAATCTCCACCACTCCTTTTTACCACCCCATACTTCCACTGATATGCGACACAGATATCGCGCCCATCTCGAATCCGCACAGCCCGCCGCTGAAGCCCCCGTTTCAACATCCGGAAGATGCACGGGAACAACTGGTCCGTGCCCGGGCTTATCACGAAAAACTTTTTGGGATTCCCCCGGTGGGCCTTTGGCCTTCAGAGGGTTCCGTGTCGGACCAGGCGCTCGACCTGGCCATCGAGCAGGGCTTTCAATGGTTCGCTACGGATGAGGGCGTCCTGGGACGGACGCTCGGCGTGGGTTTTGGGCGCGATGGAGCCGGCATCCCCGAAAATGCCGATCGTCTTTATTCGCCGTTGCGCGTGCGCCGCGGAGGCAAGGAAATCACCGGATTTTTCCGCGACCACTATTTGTCCGACCTGGTCGGTTTTGTTTACAGCCGCATGAGCGCCCCAGCCGCCGCGGAGGATCTCCACCAGCGCATCCACGCCATCGGTGAACGAGTGCACACCGGCCGCCCGCTGACCGTCTCCATTATTCTCGACGGCGAAAACGCCTGGGAATACTTCTACGGCAATGGCCGCGATTTCTTGAAGAATTTTTACAAGTCCATTGAGGCTGACTCGGACATCCAAGCTCTCACTGTTTCCGAAGCCGTTGCTGCCGCGGGCGATACCCCCACCGTTGAAAAAATCGTGCCCGGGTCATGGATTAACGCCAACTTCGACATCTGGATCGGCCATCAAGAAGATTTAGTGGCCTGGGATATGCTCCGGAACACGCACGACGCGTATACGCGGGCGGCCAGATTTCACCAAGAAGGCGCCGCCGGGGCTCCCTCCAAGGAAGCCCTTGCCGCTGCCTATGAATCGTTGCTCGCGGCGGAGGGTAGCGACTGGTGCTGGTGGTATGGTCCGGAGCACAGCTCCGCCAATGACGCGGAGTTCGACGCCTTCTATCGCACACTCCTTACCGAAGTGTATCTGCGGATAGGTCTCGATGTGCCGGACGAACTCGCGGAACCCATTAAAATTCTTCCCGAGCGCGCCGTGGTGCTTGCTCCGCAATCTTACTTGCATGTTCGTGTGGACGGCCGTGAAAGTACTTATTTTGAATGGCTCGGTTCGGGATTGTACTCCGCTGACCGGCGCGGCGGCTCCATGCACGGTCGCGTCTCCCTGCTGCATGAAATCCACTACGGATTTGACGATG
Organism: Candidatus Limnocylindrales bacterium; assembly: GCA_035604795.1. Classification (GTDB taxonomy): domain Bacteria; phylum Acidobacteriota; class Terriglobia; order Acidiferrales; family UBA7541; genus DASTCZ01. The sequence goes on along the minus strand of DATNHU010000085.1, from coordinate 7,407 downwards.
ACTGGTTCTATGTCCGCGTGGATCCCTTCTGTGAATCGCAGTCATCCCTGCGCGATTGCGTTTTCCGCGTGGCGGTGCGTGCCTCCCAGGAAGTGCGCGTACTCGTACGTCTACGTCTGGGGCTGGTGGCTGATCTACAAGTGGAAGTGAATGATGCCTGCATGCTGGGCGCGCAGCAGTTCGTTCAGGCCGCCTATGGACAAATCCTCGAAGTAGCCGTCGCGCGCAGTCTTCTGGAAACCGAGGGCCGGGCCTCATTTCAACTCGGAGTTTCCTTGTGGCAGGGCGGCTTGCCTCTGGATGTGCTCCCAGCCGAGGGTTGGCTTGAAGTGCACCTGGGCACCGATTCCTTTGCCTGGCCCAGAACTTAGCGCGTCACTCGCACCGCAGCGCAACCACAGGATCCAATCGCAAAGCCCGCCGTGCCGGAATGTAGCATGCCAACATCGCCAGCACCGAAAGCAAAGCCACCACACCAAGGTAAGTCGCCGCGTCCACGGGCTTCACACCGAATAACAAGCTCTCCATCAGCCGTGTGAGCGCAGCCGCTCCAGCCAAACCAATACCCATGCCGATTCCGGCAAGCTTCATTCCCCCTCCAATCACCAGTTTCAACACATCAGTCTTTTGTGCGCCGACGGCCACGCGAATGCCAATCTCCTGCGTCCGCTCCGACACTGAATAGGAAACCACGCTGTAGATCCCGATGCATCCCAGAGTCAAAGCCAGCAACGCGAATAAAACAAATAGTGAAGTTGTTGATCGTGGTCCGGAAACGGAGCGTGACAGTATTTCATCCATCGTCCGCACTTCGCTTATGGGCACATCGCTTCGCACGCCGGCCACCACGCCTCGCAAGCTGGCCACAATTGAATTCATGTCTCCGGCTGCACGTACAACCAGCCGCGCCTTGATAATCGGCGCAATGATTCCCTGAGCGGCGGGTAAATAAATATCGCCAAACACATGTTGGTCAGCGCCATCCGGGAATAGTGAATACTCCCTCACGTCGCCCACCACGCCCACCACGGTGCGCCAATCTTTCACCCAGGATGGCTTCACATGGCGGCCAAGCGGGTTTTGGCCGGGCCACAACTTGTCCGCCATAGCACGACTCACCAGCACAACACCCGGCGCTCCCGCTCGATCCGTATCCAGAAAATCGCGTCCAGCCATCAACGGAATACCCAGAGTCTGCAGCAAACCTGGACTGACTTGAAACGACCAGGCATTAAATGGTGAGGCGCTTGTAAACTCCTGCCTGTTTTCGACGGCCAGCGCCACCGCGAAGGCTCCGTTGAATGGAACATTGTCTGCCAGAGCAACCGATTCCACACCCGGGATTGCGCCAACTTGTTTGCGGACCTCGTTGAAGAAACTCACACAGCCGTCCCCTTGCGCGCAAAACGCGCCGTTAGGAGTAACCAGCGCGGTCACCACGTGGTCCGTGCGGAAACCCGTGCCCACATGCGAGAGCCGCCACAAGCTTTTCAGCAGGAGTCCCGCGCCCACCAGCAGCACCACCATCAGCGCTGCCTCGCTCACAACCAATGCTGACGAAAGCCTTCTCCTACCGCGCCCCACGCCGGATTTTTGGGAACTGCCCCGAAGTGTTTGCTCCATGTCAACTCGAGCGGCGCGCCATGCGGGGGCCAAACCGAATCCCAGTCCGGTCAGCAGAACCATCCCGGAGACAAACAGCAGCACGCGCCAGTCTAGGGAAACTTCCGCCAGTCGCGGCGTATCGGCGGGGAGAGCACTCTTGAGCAAAACGAGGCCGCCCTGCGCCAATAACAATCCCAGCACTCCGCCGGCGCAGGCAATCAGCAGGCATTCCGTCAACAGCTGTCCGGCCAATCTCATGCGCCCCGCTCCCAGCGCTGCGCGGACAGCAATTTCCTTTTGTCTTGCGGCCGAACGCGTCAGCAGGAGATTTGCCACATTCGCGCAAGCAATCAGCATCACCAATCCCACGGCCCCCAGCAGCAGGAAGAATTTCGTCTGTAACTCGCCAACGAGCGACTCCTGCATGGGGACAACATTCGTCCATTCAGCGTAGTGCGCTGGCATGGGCCACGGAAAGGTCTTCACAATTTGGGGCACCAGCGTTTTGTATTCCGCATTGGCCTGCGCAAGACTCACTCCTGGGCGCAACCGCGCCACCGGCAAATGGCCAAAATCGGCCCACAATCCTTGTCCTCCTGCGGCAACCGTAATCGGCAGCCAAAGCTCTGTCTCCGGCGAAGGGAACCGGAAGCCGGCCGGCATCACACCCACAATCTGAACGGCAGTGCCTTCAAGCGTCAGCCATTTGCCAATCACTCCGACATCCGAGCCATACAGCCGTTGCCAGAGAGCATGGCTCAGAATTGCCACGTGGCTGTTTGCCGGATCCTGTTCCCCGGATTGAAAGGTCCGGCCCAGGTCCGCATTCACTCCGAGCATCTGAAAAAGATTCGGGGTCACTCGGCTTACGGTCAGGCGCATCGGTTGGCCTTGGCTGGACAGGTTGGATCCTACCGGGAAGGTATATCCGGTCACATCCATCGTTCGGCTCTTCTCCTGCAGCGCAAGCAACGCGCCCTTCGGGATGCCAATTTGCCAAAGGGTCACCAGGCGGTCGGGCTGGGAGTAGGGAAGCGGTCTTAGCAGCACACCATTCACCAGGCTGAAAATGGCCGCATTCGCGCCAATACCCAGCGCCAGGGTCAGCACCGCGACCGCGGTGAAACCGGGATTCTTGCGCAGCATCCGCGCGCCAAAGCGAATATCCTGCAGGAAAGTTTCGAACATGGTTCTCCCCCAAGTGGACTAGCTAACGATTGGACGAAGGAAATCCGCGGTGGTCACGTAATCAAGGGCTGATATTGGAGTGAGGAAAAAGATTGCAGAAACTCATTAGTAGAGAAGAATCGCCAAATCGCGAGGCGAATTGCCCACGGGCACCATCGTAATCAAACTTTTCGTACGCACGCGGACCACAGCCAGATCGTTCGACCCTTCATCCACCACCAGCAAAAGATCGTGGGGGCTCGCCGGGTCCAATCCAAGTGCGCCCGGCCGTGCGCCCACTGAAACCGGCTGCTGAGGCGAACGAAATGCCAAATCGACAGAAACCACGCGCCCCGCGGCTGCATCGCTCACGTAAAGGATCACCGTCCCATTGTCCAGCACTCCCCTTGTGGGTGTTGACCCCAACAACAAGGAATCGGCCAGCTCGTGCGTAGCAGTGTTGATGATGGTCAGCTCGTGCGCCTCGGGCACGGTGATGTACAGCTCGCCGCCATCGGGCTTCAAGAACAGCTCTTCGGGTTTGCCGGGCAGTGGGAGATTCACCAGCAACACACTGGTCTGAAGATCCACCACGCTGATCTGGCCCGTTTCCGTGGCCGAAACGAACGCCGTCTTGCTGTCCCTTGAAATTACGAATTGCTCCGGCCCGGAAGCCGTCGGAATCGTCGCGCGCGGCGCAAACGTGGCCGCATCGAAAACCTGAAGGGTGGAGTCATCGCGGTTTGCAACCACCACGGATTTTCCGTCGGGCGTCGCTTGCGCAATCCGTGGGTTCCTCCCCGTCCGCGCCCAGGCCGACACTTTCCGCGTCGCGCAATCAATGGCCACAACACTGTTCGCGCCGGAGGCTGCTACGTAGGCGCGCCTGCCATCCGGTGAGAAATCCAGCGCGTAGGGAGCCGCGCCCACGGACACTCGCGCGACAATCTTGTCGCTCGCTGCGTCCAGCACCCACACATAGCCGCCGCCAGTGGATACTCCCCAGATTTCCTTCCGGGTGGGATGCGCGCGAAGCCCCGAAAGCCCCGGCCCCACCGGGACAGTCGCCTGCACTCTGAGGCTGACCAAATCCACAACGGAAACTGTCCCGTCGCCCTCATTCCCAACATACGCGCACAATTTCAGCCCGGGACGCAGGAACGAAGGCCGCTGCTCCAGCGCAATTTCCCGCGCACCCAGCCCAACCAACACAATGCTTATGAAGATCAACCGGTATGGAATTGGTCGGCGGAACATTGCAGCGTGTCTCGAAGTCTAACCAAGCATGCCACGACCGTCAAACAAGTAGTCCCGATTGAGTTGCGGAAATTCCGCGGGAATATCACATCGTAAGGACCACTCGAAATTCCGCCTTCCCGCTCATCATCCGCGCATAAGCGTCCGCCGCCTTCGCAAGAGGAAATTTTTCGATCATTGGCCGCACGCCGGTCATTTCCGCGAAACGAAGCGTGTCCTCAGAATCCGTGGGGATTCCCGAGGGCCAGCCTTGCAGGCTCTTGCGCCCGAAAATTAGTGCGGCGGGCGGCACCTCAATAGGTTCCGCCGACGCTCCCACCACCATCATCCTGCCATTATTTCCCAGGCCGCCGACCAGCGCGGACATCGCTTTCGAGTTGGGCGCGGTTGCCAGAATCACGCGCGCCCCGCCGAGTTTTTGCAGCTCCGCCGCGGCATCGGTCGCTTTGCTGTCAATGTACACATGCGCGCCCAACTTTTTCGCGAGCGCGGCATTCTCCGGCCCACGCCCCACCGCCGCCACGCGATAGCCGAACTTGTTCGCGAATTGAATTCCCAGGTGTCCGAGCCCGCCGATTCCCTGTACCGCGACCAAATCGCTGGGCAACGCGCCGCTGTGCCGCAGCGCATTGAACGTGGTTACACCCGCGCACATTAGCGGTCCCGCTTCTGCGGCATCGAGCGATTCCGGCATCTGCGCCAGCGCCTCCACCGGCGCGACCATGTATTCCTGATAGCCGCCGTCATAGCTGATTCCGCAAATCTTCAGGTTCGCGCAGATTCCAAAATCGCCGCGCCTGCACGCGGGGCACGTGCCATCCTGCCCGCCGTGCCAGCCGACGCCCACGCGCTGCCCATTCTTCCACTGCCTGACGCCCGCTCCCACCTCATCAATCACGCCCGCCACTTCGTGCCCGGGCACGCGAGGGTACGCGATGGGCATAAGGCCTTCCTTGGTGATCACGTCGCTATGGCACACGCCGCAGGCCTGCACGCGAATTCTCACCTGTCCCGCGCCAGGTTGGGGAATCTCGCGCTCCACAATTTCAAAATCCGCTCCTGGCTTCGGGACCTGCACCGCTTTCATTTTCGCCATTTGCCCTCTCTTCGTTCGGTCCTGATGTTCCCGGAACGTACTCGGATACGAATACTTGGGATTTGATGCTAGCGCGCGCAAAAAGTATCACTGGCTTGGATCATAGGGTGGCGACTGCGAAATGGTTGATCGTGGGTGCCGTACACTCTGCTTTCCCTCTTGTGGGTTCTGCGTTTTCCCACATAGAGGGAAGCCAGTTCGGTCCCAAGGGAGCCATGGATTCTCGGAATTTGATCCGCTGCGAATGGAAAAAAGGGAAAGAACGGTCTAAAACGCTACCCACTACGCATGAGAGGGTCGGCACTCGACTGACAGACACTTACCGAGCCCGAACCTGATGCCGCCCACTCCAACTATTGATATAGACTAATAAACGGTCCCAGTTGATGCGCGTAGCATATTTCGTCAACGCCGCGGGCATTGTCGCCCTTTGCGCCGCTACCATAATTGCCCAGGGTATCTCTGACAGTGAATTCAGTTGGAGGGCCCGGCCCTATACACCTCAGCCGGAAAACGCTATACGCGTTCAAACCAATATGGTCGAGGTCGGCGTCGTCGTCCGAGATACACACGGCAAAGTTATCGGCGGATTAGAGCAATCAGACTTCGAAGTACTCGACAACAACAAGCCGCAGAAAATCTCTTTTTTTTCAGTTGAGAAAGCTGACCGGCCTCTGGCCGTAGTGCCTGCGTCACCGTCCCCAAACAAGCCTGCCTCCGCGCCCACGCCCGCACCCGCGCTCCAGCCAAGATACATTGCATTTTTTCTGGACGATACCAGCATGCCCGAAGGGGACCTCGCCTTCGCCCGCCGCGCCGCGGAACAATTCGTCAACGAAAGCCTGGAACCGGAAGACCGCGTCGGCATTTTCACTTCCTCCAACGCTGTCCTTCTGGAATTCACTGCCGACAAGGATAAACTTCTCGAAACCCTGGAAAATGTACGCACGCATCAGAAGAAAGCCCAGGGCGGCGCTCTTGCTTGTCCTTATCTCGCCGAATATCAGGCTTACCTTATTACGCAGACCAACGGCATCAACTCCGACGACTTCAACTTGGCGGTTGCGCAGGCCATCGCCTGTCACGCTTGCACTGATGCTTCCAGATGCCGCCCATTCATTCTCGCAAACGCACGTGAGACTCTGGCCGTATCCGAGCACATTGCGCAGGACACTCTTGAAATTATCAGAGACGTGATCCTGCACCTGAGCTCAATGCCCGGGCGGCGCATGTTGGTTCTGACTTGCTCGGGATTTATGGCTCAGACGGAGGAGCCTCGCCGATACCAGGGGAAATTAATTGACGCCGCGCTGCACGCAGGTATCGTCATCAATTCCCTGGATGCCAAAGGTCTGTGGGCCGCACCGCCGGGAGGAGATCCGGGCGAGGGGATCCAGCGTGTTGTTGGTCCCCTTGGGGCCTATCAGGACAGGCTCGATGTCATCCAGATGGAGATCAATGACGATCCTCTGGCAGCGCTGGCGGAATCAACCGGCGGACGCTTCTTTCACAACTCCAACGACCTTGGTGGCGGTCTCCGCGAAATGGCTGCATTGCCGGAGGTTTCCTATGTCCTCGGCTTTTCTCCCCCGGAAATCAGAACCAACGGCGCCTTCCATACTCTGAAAGTAAAGATCGCCAATAAGCATGGATTCACTGTTGAAGCGCGCCGCGGCTACTACGCTCCTTCGCCGGCCAACTCTTCCGCCGCCGTGTCTGATCCCACCGCGCGTTCCGAGAAACTCGATCGCGCCGTTCGCTCCCCCGATCTGTCATCCGACGTTTCCATGAAGGTGAACGCCGAATCCTCGAAACTTGATTCCGGAGATCTGGTGCTGAGTGTCGCGGTCCATGTGGATATCCGCAATCTTCCCTTCCAGCACCTTGCGGATCGCAATGTCGAGCGCCTCATCTTTGTCACCGCACTATTCGATCAGCAAAACCATTTCCAAACGGGAGTCCAAGGCGTGATGGACCTGAACCTCAAGAACAGCACGTTCACCCGGATTTCTAGTCAGGGTTTCGACGTGAAGATTTTGGTCCCGGCTTCTCCTGGCAATTATCGCCTCCGCCAGGTCGTCCAGGAAGAAGTGTCCGGCCGCCTCGCCGCACTCTCCACGCCCGTTGAAATTCAGTGACGCGGGGTCTGCCTCACAACTAGCACCCCGGCACGATTGGGCGAACGTCGAGCTTTTACTTCGGCCATCTATTCACACCCCTCACTGCGGCGCGCTGCACCCAACACGCTATCCCAAACCAAATTCACAGCTAGAGGTGAATTG
>DATNHU010000084.1:0-3040 GCA_035604795.1 Candidatus Limnocylindrales bacterium | reverse complement strand
AGAAGTATCCGCTCTATCAAAACAAGTTTACCTTCGTGCAGATCGGAGCGCCGAGCCGCACCCATATCAAGCGATATCACGATCTACTCGGCGAGGTAGAGGCGGAAGCCGACCGCATCAACTGGCGCTTTCAGACTGGGTCGTGGAAGCCTATCGTGTACCTTAAGCGGCATTTCAGCCACGAGGAAGTGGAGAAATACTACCGGGCAGCGGACGTTTGCCTGGTCACATCGCTCCATGACGGGATGAATCTTGTAGCCAAGGAATTTCTGGCTGCGCGCGATGACGAACAAGGAGTGCTCATCCTGAGCCGGTTTACCGGAGCCGCGCGCGAGCTCACCGACGCACTGATCGTCAATCCTTATGACATCGAGCAGATGGCCGAGGCCATTCGCATCGCACTGGAACTACCCGCGGAGGAACGTCAGGCCAGAATGCGGCGAATGCGGAGAGTTGTGCAAGAACATAACGTGTACCGCTGGGCAGGGAATTTAATCGCCGAACTCAGCAACGTTCGTCTCGCGCCGGAAAGGATCGAAGCGATGACCGGGCTTAAAGGATTCAGCGCGGGAACCGGTCAATGAGGGTGGGGGGTGGGCCATGTCAACGAGTCTTCTGCCGTGAGCAGCTTCTGAAGTACTTCAACCACGCCCGCCCCGTCCTCGGCCGAGGTCACCAGGTGAACGCGCTCTTTCAGGCTCGGAATCGCGTTGGCAACGGCCACTGAGAATCCGCAAAGACTCAAGAACGCCAAGTCGTTTTCCGCGTCGCCGAATCCCACAACGCTGGCACTTGCCAGGCCCAGTTCAGCCAAGGCTGCCCGGAATCCGGTGCCCTTATCCACTCCGACCGGAAGTGTCATCACGGACTCCCGGTTGAAGATGACCTGTAAATCCAGTCCGAGTTCGTGAATGGCCTCGTAAACCGCTGCCTCGTAGGGTCTCACGGTAGCGACAATGCCGCGGCCAACTGAGAGAGGATTGGCGCCAGACTGGCGAAGCATTTCCACAAAAGCAACCGGCAGAATCTTACCCAGAAGTTTTTCCTCTCCCGTAGACGGGTGATAAAGCAGGGCGCCATTCTCGGCCACGATCAGATCGAACAGATCCAGTTGCGTGAACACACTTTGGAGGCTCTCAAGTTCACGGCCCGTGATCAGGACAATTTTGCGGCCGGACTCGCGCACCCGTTGCAGAGTCTGCAGGGTGTCTTTGGCAACCCGGCCGTTATTAGCCAAGGTTCCGTCATAGTCCGCCGCTATTGCTTGCCATCGAAATCGCATCCTGCTCCTCCAAGTGTGACATAGATGCGCCAGACTCGGGAGGAGCTAGTAGGGCACACTGATTGGCTGGGAAGGGCCTCACCGGCGATCGCGTGGTTGTGTCCGATACAATCAAAACAAGGCGCTTTTTTGCGCGTGCCACGCAGAACCGCCTCCGTCTCGGTGCAGAAGATGAGGAATGGGTGGGCCACACCGGATGTGGCGCATTACTCCTCCCATTATTCTCGATCATGCGCGTCTGGTTGCGGCCACTTACCGACACGCACTCTGCAGTTTTCGCCATCGACCGCCAGCGCGGCGCGCAAGTCCGGTCCGATGTCCAGTCGCCACATGGACCAGCGTTTTGACTCTTCCGGGTCGTCATACACTTCCAACTGTAATTTGGAGCTCGCGTCGGCGGGGACCGGCAAGACACCGAAGCTGCTCAGCGGCATCGACAGGCCTTCTCCTTGCGCCTTGATGTAAGCCTCTTTCGCGGTCCAGCAACTGAAGAACGATGCAATCAGTTCTGAAGGAGGTTGCGATCGCAACCATTGCACCTCTGGACGCGAAAAGAAGCGCTCGGCTAATTCCATCGCATTCGTATCCTTGCGCATCCGCTCTAGATCAACTCCCACGCGCCGCTTACGGGTAATTGCGAAGACGGTCGCTCCCTGAGTATGTGACAGGTTGAAGCGAAGATCAGAATCTGCGGCGAGTTCTGGCTTCCCGTTCGTAGCCGTCTGAAAACGAACCTCGCGGCCCTCGATTTTCAGATAGCGGCCCAGAGCTCGCCGCAGCAGGGCGCGGCTAATGAGATATTGATTGCGAGGCCCGATAAACTTGAATCGCGCTGCTCGCTCTTGCTCTTCCGCAGAGAGCAGTTCCAACAGCGAGTCGGCTTCTTTGTCCCAGGCAACGAGGTCCACATGCCAGACGTGCACCTCGTCATCCGGCAAGATGCCATCGAGATGTCGCAACGGCTCGGGGTCCACAGGCTTAAATATCACGGACAACGTGAAGCTGCAAACCTGCGTTTTTTGATGATGGCGGCCGGGACAGACTGTGTATTACAATCGGCGTATTCCAGCCGCAGCGACACGCAGTTCGTTTCTACATGAAAACTACTTCAGGGCCCTTGCTGGCCCACCTTTGGTGGCCATGAAAAACGTATACGAAGTGCTGCGAGAAAAAGAGATGGATCTGGCCCGCTTGCGCACCGAAGTGGATGCGCTGCGCTTTGTTGCCCCGCTGCTTTCCGACCGAAGCTCCGAACCAACGGAAGTTGAGCATATCCCGCGACCCGACCTCGCGTGGACGCCAGCGCTCGAGAGAAATAAGTGGCCGCTGCAGGTCGGCGATGCGGCTCCGACTTACTCGGACTCCTAGCGCGAGTCTCTTCAGGAAGAATCCTTAATGCGCTGCGTGCGTCGACATTCGACGCCCGAAGCTGCAATGGTTTTCACCTGGGACGCTTCGCCCATGCTCTCTATCCATCGTAAGTGTATTGTTTGCAAACAGATACATAGGTCCGCCCTTGGCATGCAGATTGCCCTTCCAGAGTATGGGTTCACATGCCAGTCCGGAGATTGTGCTCGCTTCTTCTGGTGGCTTTATCGTCGGCCACCTGCCTGGCCTCAGCCATTGAACCCGGTCTGCGAGTCTCGACAGGGCCGGCATCTTTCACACTAGCAGCGCGCGAACGTGAGATATGGCGTTCTCCGTTGCATGACTCGAAGTTTGCCGCGATGATGCGCGCGAATGCGAGTAATAACTGCG
>DATNHU010000083.1:0-5921 GCA_035604795.1 Candidatus Limnocylindrales bacterium | reverse complement strand
AAGCTTTTTTGTTCCAACTCGTCCAGCTCTTCCAATTCAAGTCGCTCCGGTAAAAATCCGGAGGCATTTCGTCTGGTTGATAATAAAAAAGGCTTTTCCTCACGCCGTACTGGTCGGGCCCGTCTTTGTATTGCAACCCTCCCCACATCACGCCGTCCACAAATTGTTGAAGTTTATCGAGCTCTTCCTTGCTGGGCTGGCCAAGCTCTTTCATCATCGCTGAGAGCCACGAGCCCGCCCCACCCTCATCGCCAAGGCCCGCGATCCAGGTGCGGCTGTCCTGCGTGACCACCTGATTGAGTTCCCGGTCGTATGTAATCACCGACGGGCTGCGATGAAACGGATCGTTGGGATCAGTGAACCACTGCTTCGTGGTCAGAAAATGTCCCATGTCCGTCACCGCTTGTTGCTCCGATTTAATCACGCGGTAATGAATCGGTTGCCTTAACCCGTCTTCGTAAATCACATTCATTCGCGCGTTGCCCCAGGTTTTCCCGTGGACCGCGTACTCCTGCCAACCTTTTTTCGTCAGGCGAACGCGCTGGAAACTGAGCGCTTCCGGGGGCTCGACGCTGATGGACTTGACAGCTTTGGAGTATTTCAAAAATAAATTCGCGTCCATATCCATTGGAACAACGTATCCGGGGATTCCCACCGCCACGGGCCGCTGGTTGGCCGTGAGTGTGTCTTCCATATGGCGAATCTCGTCGGACACCAGAAATTTCACGCCATACGTTTTCGATTCGCCGGGCGCAAGCTCCAGCATAGTCGGCGGATTCCATTGCTGCGTTTTGCTCCACTCATTTTCCGCGAATGCTTTACTGTGGACCATCCAATCGTAGAAACCTTCAAACGTAACACCGCGGGGAGTGGGGTCGGTAAAAGGCAGTGGAGGTTCGCCTCGCCGCCGGCCGAGGATGGGATTGTAGGCCTCGAACGGCGTGCGCCCGTCGGGCACCACAAGCAGCGCCGGGCCATGCCCGCTGAGGCGCGTCACCTGAAGGTATCCGGCATCCTCGCCAATATAGGGATCGTAGAACGAGCAGATGGCGTGCGCCTGGTCCAGCGTTCGATTGTTCAGATCGTTATTGAAAATCATCGGGATTCCAAGTGCGCCCACTTGTACCGGCTGGGTGGATTTGTTTTTCAGTATAAAGCGCAAGACAAGCCTTCCATCTTCCACGCGCCATTCGCGGATGACTTGTAGAGCGATGTCGGTCGGGAGACTGGGAGCGAGATCAGCGGCCGCCAATATTCCCGGCGATGTAGGCAGCGCATTCACGGGCGCGCGCGCCACCGCTGTCGAGTAACTCTTCCAATCACCCGTGCTTCCGGTTCGCAGCCTCAAATCTAAGTCACCCAGATGATAGAAACCGTCTTGCGACCGCTCCACCAAAAGATCGCCGGGAGTGAAATCGAATCCCTCCACGGACTTCGGTCTTAGTGCCGCGACGGTTTGCGATGATTTCACTAGTGTCAAATTGAAAACGGGTGTTTCCAGCGCGATAGTGCCATCTGCTAGCATCGGACCCGGCGTGGCTGGCGACCTCTGCTGACGCCCCTGCGATTGCGTCACCATTACCCAGCCAAGAACCAGCAACGCCAACAGCATCACGCAGGAACCAAACAGGAATAACTCTCTTTTCTTGCTGAAATCGTTGTCGAAGTTCATACGCCTCGCGCCTTCCGGGTACCGGGCTCCATGAGAACCATTCCACACCGCAACTTCTCCAATGTACTCACAAAATGTAAGCGTTTACAATATTTCCCTTCAGGAGTAAAGTTTCCGGCCATGAAGCGACGCGAATTCATTCAAAGCCTGGCAACCACCGCAACCGGCTATGCCCTCCTGCAGGCAGCCCATACGTCCAAACTTGAGGCCCAAGCTGCGGGTGCGGCTGTCCCGACACAAAGCATCGAAGGCCATACCCTCTTATCCAGCTTCACTCTCCGCGGAACCGAATGGAAAGTTTACGAGGATCTGCGAACCCGGGACGGCGCTTTTACCTTCCTCTCCGCACGCGGCGACAAGCGAGTTATGGGCAAGAGCGCTGAAGCGCAGTTCCCCGACGCTGACCCCCAACATCTTGGCCTCAGCATTGATGACATTGGATTGTCGGGCCCGGATTTGCTGGCTGACAAGCTCTTGGCCGGTGGCGATGACCCCGATCCCGAGATGGTGAAGAAGGCTGCTCCCCCGCAAGGATCTCCTCCGCCACCGCGGCCTGCGAACGCCACCACTCCCGCGCCTCAGTTCCAAGCGCAGGCGCGCCCGCGCTGGGACCATTTTGTAGGCACCAAGGAAGCATTTGACACCATGCCGGTGTTTCCTTCAGGAACCACGCGCACGTACCATCCGAACCAGTATTTTCCGGAAATTCGCGGCGACGCGGTAAGCCTTCGTTTCGATGGAATGCTCGGCGGCTGGATGCCGGCGGTTCGAAAAGTGATGCCGATTTCCCCGACCGCTTACATTGAAGTCATCGTTTTCGGCGACGTCGAAGCGAAAGATCAATTCATCATCCAGACCTGGCACCGCACCTCGCAAATTGAAAACGGAAAAGTCGTCAAAGTGGTGTACGGCTACAGCTATCCTGCGTTCCCCCCTGCTCGGGTGGATCCCAAACCGGAAGATTTTTATCGCGCGCTCCTGGTCTTTGCCAACTATTGGGACAAACACCTTCAGGATTTCGCCGCCACTTCACTTCCCGACCAGTCATTGCATGACATGGCCAAGCACGCCTTCGCCAGAGAGTTGGTGGTGCGGCCCAACGGCATCTATCCGAAATACGGCGCGGTGGACCGTGACTACTACGGCTCGGAGTACGACGGCTTCCAGGATATTTTCACCAGTTCGTTGTACTCCAACCTGGAGTGGGGCCGCTTCGATCAAGCCAAGGCCGTCCTCGACAATTACTTCACCGATTTTGTGGACGCGCGCGGCATGATCAACATGCGCGGCCCCGAGACGGCGCAATTTGGCATGACCCTCTCGTTGCTCGCTCGTTATTACAATTACACGCGCGACGCCGCGCTAATCGCCAAGCACCGCTCGAAAATCGTGGCCACCTCGAAGCTCCTCTCCGACATGCATGAGGAGAGCCTGAAGCTGCCGGCCGCCGATCCCGGCTACGGAATCATTCATGGATGGAGTGAGTCGGACGCTTGCTTGGCGGCGAATCCGGAAATGTGGTGGCTGCCTTATTTCGCCAACAATGCCTTTGCGGCCCGCGGACTTCAGGACATCGGCACCGCGTGGACGGAAGTTGCGCGCACCGCTCCTTCACCCGACGCGGAAAGCCAGGCGAAATCCTGGCTGAAGCGCGCAAAAACATTGCGCGAATCAACCGTGGCTTCCATGGAAAAGGACATTTGGAAAAACGAGAATCCCCCTTACATTGGCACCTTTCCCGGCACCAAACTGAAGTTCCGTGATTCCTATGCCCAGGAGCGCCCCACTCCGCAACAATGGGCTCACCGGCCCTATTCGGAGCTCTTGCAAGCAGACGTTTTGCCTGCCGATCTCGCCAACACGGTCGTCAATTGTATGCGCGCCAACGGCGCCACAACCATCGGCGTCGTCGCCAATGTAGCTCCAGCCCGTCCGGGTGCCCGCTCCATTCTCGGGTTTATTTCTTACGGCTACGCTCAAATGTTGTTGCGCCTCGACCGCGTCGAGGAGTACTTGCTCTTCCTCTATGCTCATCGCTATCACGACCACACCCGCGGCGGTTGGACGGCAGGTGAAGTCTCGGGCATCAATGGCGGCACCGCGATTTTTTGCATCCCGGCGCAGTTGACCATCCCTCTTCTGGTCCGCTGGATGCTTGTCCTGGAGGACTCCGACAATGAGCGTCTCTATTTTGCGAAAGGTGTCCCGCGAGATTGGGTTGCTTCAGGCAAACCGGTAAGCATTGAGCAAGCGCCGACACGATGGGGCCGAGTCAGCTTGAATCTGATTGGACGCCCCTCATCAAATTCAGTGGTGGCTACGGTGGAACTGGCGCATCCGGGCTCGCCCCGCGAAATTCATGTGAAGCTGCGCGTTCCGAAACAGACGACGCTTCGCAGCGTCACCGTAAACGGCGCCCCCGCCAAGCTCGAAGGTCTGCATAACGACACGGTGGTGATCGCCACGGGCGCTCTCAAACATTTTGAAGTGGTGGGTCAGCTCAGCTAAGAAGTCGCGCCGCAAGAAAGACAGGGAATGGAGTTATGAGTGGGCTAAGAATCCTGGCCGCAATTGGGTGCCTGATCGCTGCGGCCGTCGGCGGAGCTTTGCTCCAGGATCGCTCTCCTCGCGAGCTAAAATTTCCACAGCCGGACATCGGAGCCGACACCCTGGCTGCGCGCGCCGAAGCCCAGCGCGCCACCGTCGGCCAATTCAAGGTCTTCCACGATTTCCATTTCACCGATAAGGTCAAAGAGAGCGGAATCACCTTTCGTTATCAGGCTGTTTCCGACGCCCTCCAAAATTACAAAGCAGTCCATTACGACCACGGCAGCGCGGTTGCCGCCGCAGATGTGGATGGCGACGGACGATATGATCTTCTGTTCCTCAACCAAATCGGCGGCAACTCTCTTTGGAAAAATCTGGGCGGCGGCAAATTCAAGGACATCACCGCTGAGTCCGGCATTGCCCTGCCGGGCCTGGTAAGCATAAGCGCCGCATTCGCAGATATCGATAACGACGGGAACCAGGATCTGGTCATCACCACCGTGCGCGGAGGAGTCCATCTTTTCCATAACGACGGTCAGGGGCATTTCACGGACATCACCAAGGAATCGGGCATCAACGTCGTCGCGCATTCCACCGGTGCGATGTTTTTCGATTACGACCGCGACGGGCTGGTGGACTTGTTGGTCTGCAATGTGGGGAAATACACCACCAACGAAAAGGGCCCCGATGGCGCCTACGTCGGCCTGCCCGACGCTTTTTCCGGGCAAATGTATCCGGAACGCTACGAGCATGCCGTCCTTTACCACAACCTCGGCCACAACAAATTCAAGGATGTGACTGCTGAAATGGGGCTCACTCCGCATATGTGGTGCGGCGATCTTTCCACAGTTGACTTGAACGGTGATGGCTGGCCCGATTTCTACTTGCTGAACATGCAGGGCGACGACCATTACTTTGAAAATCAAGGCGGCAAGAAATTCGTTGATAAAACTTCCCAATATTTTCCCAAGACGCCCTGGGGCAGCATGGGAATTAAATTCTTCGACTATGCCAATGAAGGGCGCCCCGATCTGCTCATCACCGACATGCATTCGGACATGAGCCAGGAGGTCGGCCCCGAAAAAGAAAAACTGAAATCCGACATGAAGTTTCCCCCTTACTTCCTGATGACCCAGGGCACCAGCATCTGGGGCAACGCTCTCTACCACAACCTCGGCAATGGAAAGTTCGAGGAAGTTTCCGACCGCATGGGCACTGAAACCTATTGGCCCTGGGGTGTCAGCGTGGCCGACATCAATGCCGATGGTTGGGACGACGTTTTCGTCACCGGGGGAATGGGCTACCCCTTTCGCTATGGTATCAATTCCATGTTGCTCAACAATCGCGGAGAGAAATTCCTCGATTCCGAGTTCCTGCTGGGAATTGAGCCGCGCCGTGACGGGCGCACCAACTCATTTTCATTTGATCTGGATTGCTCCAAACCGCAACAGGGCCGCTCGGCGGACGTCTGCAGAACTGCCGGGGCCGGCGCCGGAAAAATCTCGGTCATGGGCACTCTTTCTTCCCGCTCCTCCGTGATTTTCGATTTGGATGATGACGGTGATCTCGACATCGTCACCAATGATTTCAACTCCGAACCGATGGTCTTGATGAGCGACTTGAGCCAGCGCAAGCAAATCCATTGGATCAAGATCGTCCTACAAGGAACAAAATCGAATCGCGATGGCCTCGGCGCCACAGT
>DATNHU010000082.1:0-9406 GCA_035604795.1 Candidatus Limnocylindrales bacterium | reverse complement strand
GTCCGTTAGCGGCGTGCGCACCCAGCCGGGCTCAATTACGTTGATGAGGATTCCGAATCGCGCAACCTCACGCGCCACGCTCTTTGTCAAACCCACCAGTCCCGCCTTGCTCGCCGAATAGGCCGAGGCCCCGAATTTCCCCCGGGATCCATTGATGGATCCAATCAAGACGATTCGACCGCCTGGCCCGCGGCGCATTAGTGGAACTCCGTGGCGCAAGAGGAGGAACGCGCCACGCAAATTCACTGCTTGGACGAAATCCCATTCCTCTGCAGTAACCTTCCATACGACAGCGTCCTTGGAGACTCCCGCGGCGTGAACAATGAGATCGAGCTTCCCATGCGTATGGAATACCGAGGCGGCCGCGGCGGCCACAGCTTCATCGTCGCGGATATCGCACCTGACCCACTGGATTTTGTTTCCGGGGTCGGAGATATCCAAAGCGACTGCGCGAGCGCCCTTCTCGGCAAGGCCGGCGATGATCGCGCGGCCGATGGCACCCGATCCGCCGCTGACTACAGCGACTTGTCCGCTTAGCTCGCCATTTTCCGTCATGCAACTGCCTCGGCGCGGCGCTTCAGGACTCTGTGGCGAAATCCGCCCCAGAGGGCGGCACCCAGCGCGCCGGCGTAAATGGATTGCGGATGGGTTTGAACTTTCAAGGCAAGCCCGTCCTCAGCCACTTTTTCCTGCACAGCCAGTGCCAGGCCGGTATCCGCCGCCAGCCCGCCGGTGATGGTCACGTGCCCCAGAGCCCCGATCGCCCGCAATAATTTGACGTAGCGTCCGGCCATGGAGAGATGAATTCCCTTGAGAATATCGGCCGTGGAAATCCCGCGGCTCACCATATTGATCACGTCCGTTTCAGCGAGGACAGCGCAAATGCTGCTCACCAGTTGCGGATTGGAGGCGCTGCAGGAAAGCGGGCCGACTTCTTCGAGCGCGATGCCCAGATACCTGGCGACATTTTCCAGGAATTGGCCGGAGCCCGAAGCGCACTGGCTGGTCATGCGATATTCCAGCACGCGGCTGCGGTCATTGATCACGATGGCCCTGGCGTGAAGCGCGCCGATGTCAAGCACCGCTCGCGTTTCGGGCAAAAGGAATTGCGCGCCGCGCGCGTGCGTGGTCATGCCGTAAAAATGGCCCCGGCGAAAATCCACCAATTCGCCCTCGCCGGTGCTGGCCACATAGGGGATGTCATTCCTTTTGACACCGGCTTCATCCAGCGCGGCTTCAAAACCCTCGTGGATGACCTTGCGCAGATCTCGCCTGCGAATGCGGTCTGTGCGCAGAGAAAGGGTACGCGCAGAGCCATCGGCTCGCATCTCGAGAATGGCGGTCTTCACAGAGCTGGATCCGACGTCCACTCCCGCCGTGAGCAAAACCAGTTCTTCGCGAGGTTTGCTTTGCAGGGTCAGCGCCATCAATTCACCGTCTGACCGGCGCGGCGGGCAAACAACGCTGCGCCCAGAGCGCCGGTATAAATCGAATCCGCGGAAATGTTCAGTATGCGATCGCCGTAGTTTTCTTGCACCAGTTCGCGCAGCGCCGCAACGGCTGCGGGATTCCGCGCGACACCTCCTGTAAAAGTGAATTGATTCGCGATGCCGCCCGAGCGCGCGAGGAGAGACATGGCGCGCAAGATCATCGCCCGGTGAAGGCCGGCGAGGATATCTTCCCGCGCCTGTCCCAGCGAAAGCCGTTCGCGCAGTTCCGCCCCCGCAAAAACGGTGCAAGTGCTGTTGATTTTCACCCGGCAGGTGCTTTGCTGCGCAAGAGGACCCAACTCATGCAGGCCCAGATTCATTTCGTCGGCGATATATCCGAGGTAGCGGCCGCAGCCGGCCGCGCACCGGTCGTTCATTTGAAAGCTAGTAACAATTCCTTCGGGATCAACCTGGATGGCCTTGGTGTCTTGGCCGCCGATGTCAAGAACTGTTCGAGTTTCATTGAACATGGAGTGAGCACCGAGGCCGTGACAAAGAATCTCGCTGCGGATTTGTTCCTTGGGAAAAGGAAGCCGCTGGCGGCCATAGCCTGTCCCAACGGTCCCAGTCTCCTGCAACTGAATTGACCGGGCGGATTCCACTCCTGCACGCAATCTCTCAAGCTCCTGACGAATCTTTTCCGGCGCTTTCAGCATGGTTTTGTCCAAAGCTGGTCCGATGTGCCGTTCAAAGGCGTCACTGGTTGACTCGTTCTCCACAATTAGAATCGCCGAATCGAACAGCCCGCAAAGGGTTTCAAACGTGATTGCTTTGGGGTCGCTGTGCTTTTCCGCCAGTGCCATATAGTCGGCGGCCGCGAGGTCGCGGAAGAAATCGCTCTTGCGGATCGCCAACTCACCGAAGTGCTGGAGTGAGCGGTCGGCCATTTCGGCAAGGATGTGGCCCAGAGTATTTTCCACATTCCTTTTATCGTGACGGTATCGAGGACCTTCGGCATTTGCGTGCAGGATTTCGCCCAACCGCACAAGCTGGCTCAGATACTGTTGAAGGCGGAAATTTCGCTCCAGGGAGGCGAGGAACGATTTCTCAATATTTCCGGGTGTTTCGTCCTTGCTGAAGCTCTGGCGCGTCAGGGTGAATCGCGCGCGGACGAACGCTTCATCGCGGGCTATCGCGCAGGCCACGTCATAATTGCTCCGGCTGTTGGTGATGCCGCGGCCAAGAACATTGCCGCCTTCATCAAGGACAATAGCCTTGGTGGTGGTCGAGCCGAGGTCGATTCCCACGAATACCTGCATAGAATTCATGCCACCCTCGCAGCCCTCTTTTGTTCCAGCATTTGCAGATAGCTTTCAATGCGGTTCTTGATGTTCGCCGCCGAGAAATATCTTGGGTCCACCAGATCGCTTTCGATGAAGCCGCCGGGAACGCCGGTGCGCTCCTCCAATTGGCGAAGCATCAAGAGCTGGCCGACGCTGAATGAGTTGCAGCTCTTCACACTATTAATCATAAAACCGTCGGCGCTGTACTCCCGGATATAGCGCTCCAGCAGTTCGACACGTGTCGGCAAACCAAGATTGGTGTAGCAGCCCATGCAATAGTCCGCCAGACTCTCGAGCGGCCTTGTGGGATCGTGACGGAAGCCACGGTCGTAGAGCCCGCCAACTTTCGTGTAGCTGCTCGCTACCACCACGGCCCCTTCCTCGTAAAACATCTTCCAGAATTCGCGGAAGCTGGTCCAATTAGGCGGGCCTTCCATCACCAGCCTGTAGCGTTCTTTTTCCATGGGGCCGTCCGGCGTGATGGGGCCGAGGTGCCTGGTTACTCTGTCTTCGATTTCCCTCCGGAGCGCCTGGTAATACTCGACACCCTGGGGAGTTCCACGAAAGGCCGTGAACATTGGGCCGATATAGAACACGCCGCCGAAGTAGGCGTCGATTGGGGAGGGCTTATTTTTCGCACTCTCCAGGACCCAGACAAAATCGTCTTCCGCTTGCGCGGAGAGCTTCATCTTTTCGCGCAGACGGTCTTCGTCGTAACGCAGGCCGGTGACCTGCTCAAACTTGGGAATCACTTCGGTGCGAAGCTGTTGGAGAATATAATCGCGGTGATGTCCATGAATGTGACCGTCCGATTGATACGGAACATGGAGCATCGCCACGGGGCAGTCATATTCCTCGCGCAACAGCTCAAACCATTTCATGAAGGTGAAGCAGCCGGTGTAGGAGAGCAGCAAAAGGTCAGGCTTGGGAAGTTTCTTTCCGGTGGGCCCGATGTTTCCCTTCTTCAACATTCCAATATCGCACTTCACGTAGGTGCAAACATCTTCGCTATGGCCATGCTTCTCCGCCTCGGCGATGTATTCGCCCGACAACTTTCGCATCCCAGACTGCAATGCGTTGATCTCAGGCAAGACGGGAAGGAGATCGAAAGAGCGAATTAGCTCGGTGAGGTTGCCCGGCACAAACGTGTAGACTACTTTTTTACCGGAATCATGCGCGGTGGCCAGCTCCTCGTAATGACTGGCAATCATCTGCTTCTGCAGCACCATGCTGCGTTCCTTTTGTGCCAGGTCCACTGCCGGAGTTTCTTTCACAGGCGTTGCGCTCATGGTTCGCTCCAGAGACGGATCGAATCAGAAAATGTACCCGCCTGCTCGCGGATGACCGCGAACTGGCCGGTGTCCTCGGAATACTTGAACTGGGTGTGAGCGATGGATTCGCGCTCCAGTGCCGCAATCAACATGGGCTGCTCCAATAACGCTGGGTCGCAGAAGCTCGGCGCGCAAAAAATCACGCCCTCCGCACGATTGCGCCGGACGGAATCCACCAACCAGCGTCCCCGGTGTCCTTCGGGTAAGTATCGGGAGGCCGTGGTTGCGCTCTTGGTGAGGAACGCCTCGGTCAGACTTTGCAGGGGGTCGCCGACGGCAGATACATCGCCCATTAGCCATCGCATGCCGAGTAGCAAATCGTCGTCCACCACCCAGCACCCGGCGCGCTCGATGGTCGCCAGCAATCCGAGCGGTGGCTGCTCACAGAACATTCCAACCAGGACAACGCGGCTCTCGTCCTGCTCAAAGCGTCCGTCTTCCAGCGGAGCCTCATTCAGGTAGGCGCGCAAAAGCGCGGTGTGTTCTTCGACCGGCAATAGATTGCCGGCACGTAACATCAGGTACATTTCGGAAATGGGGAAGAACCAGGGTTTTCGGCTGCGCACTTCGTAGAGATCGCGGAGTGCCTTTCTGTTTTCGTTGTAAACGGAAATGCTTTGGCGCAAATCGTCATCCGAGATGGGGCGTCCCCCCAGCCGGCTCAAGTCTTCGCGCAGGATTTCAATTTCCCTATGCCAGTAAACGCCCCCGACTCCCGCTTCATAATTTTGCGGAACATCAACATAGTGAACGTATCGGTCCGGAAAGAGCATAGCCCACATTCCGGAAAGATTCCGGATTACGTCACAGATCGAGGGGAAGAGCATCCCGTCAAGCGCATCCAAACGGTGGGAGAGCGCCAACTCGATCGTGCTGCGAGGAATGTGACAGATGTAACTCTGAAAATAGGCATCTCCGCGGATAATTTCGAGGCGGTCGCCTCCACCGACAATTCCGACGGGCAGCATACCCGCAGCGTGAATTAATTCTCGCGGGACGTAGATCGGCATGTAGCCGATAGCCTTTCTTCCTGGAACTGCCGCTTTCCAGGCCTGCACGGACTTCAGGCCAAGGTCGTCGTACAGTTCCTTTGCCTTGTTGACCAGTTTGGCCAACTCCGGTTTCATATTTTGACCCCTTGCTTCTTACCACCGCAGGCAGAGAGAAACTCTTAGTTCCAGCTACTTTGCTGATTTTGCGGACGGCGCGACCCATGGAGCGATTTCCCGAACTAACTCCTCACTCCAATGCGCGCCTTCAGCGAGCCGCTGGCGGAGACGAATAAAATCAACCTCACGTTCATCCTTGCTGCCGTAATGGAAGGCGCGGAACCCTGCGTTCGCTTCGGTCATCATATTGAGCGCCAGCCACGCGCGATTGCTTTCGCGGTTTCGATCCCAATGTTCGAGTTTGTGTTTGCGCAGACTTTCAATCGTTTTGGTCAGGCAATCCGGCATGGTGTACAACAGCTTTGTACACATTTGCTCGACGGCTTCATCCAGCAGCGCGAGATCGACAGTCCCGTTAGCTAACAAAGTCTTGCTTTCCTCGCGCGCCCGCCCGGTTTTCCATTCACCCAGAACGACGCGGCCAAAATCGTCCATCATTCGATCCGTGACGACCATCGGATTCGCGAGCCAGATTCCGTTTAACTTCAACGCCGGCACAATTTGCGTCAAGCCGCCCAAACGGTAGAACTTGTGCGCGCTCCACGGTTCGCAAAGCGTTCCGCTGGCCATGGCATGCTCCATGCCGACAAAAAGTGGAAGAAAATCCGTGCTGCCGCCATCGGGAGCCGAGCCATGCTTCGGCCCGGCTTGACTGAAAACCGCGAGATCGCTTGCGATGGAAAAATCGCAGGCCATCCCCACTTCCTGTCCGCCCCCCACGCGCATGCCGTTCACGCGGCAGATCACGGGCTTGTCGCAATGTAGAACCGCGGTTACCAAGTCATTGAACAGGCGCATATATTGCCGGTACTCGGCAGGTGCGCCCGCATAAAATTCCGCGTACTCGCCTGTGTTCCCTCCGCTGCAGAAGGAGCGCGTTCCCGCTCCGGTCAGAACAACAGCCACGGTGGCACGATCGTTGCTGGCCTCACGAAGAGCCAGAATCAACTCCTTCAGCATCTCCGTGGTGTAGCTATTGAGCTCTTTGGGATTGTTGAGGGTGATCCAAGTGTTTCGCAGGGTCTTCGCGGCATTCCCGGACTTGTCGCGCGCCGGTTTTTGCTCAACCAGGATTGTCTGCAACGGAATTGATTCAACCAGATTGTGATTCTTCATCCTGACACCTTCGCTTGAACTGTGACCTTGGTTCCATTCTTCGATGCGCGATGATCCGGAGTCAGGATTACCCGCCGCCGGAGCGTGTGATTGGCCACCGCCTCCAGAATTCGCGGAGCCTCTTCCAAGGGATGCTCCTCAACAAACGGAGCAATTTCGATCTTTCCTTCCAGCACCATTTCCAGCGCCGCGGGATACTGCTCCGGCGGGCAGCCCCAATTTCCTCGCGCAGTGGCATCAAATGCCATCAGGTTCGAGAGGCGCACTTCTACGGGATGGGGTGTGAAGCCAACCACTCCCAAGTAAGCGCCATGATCCAATAAACCGAATGCCATTGCCTGTCCGTTCGGAGTTCCGCTCATTTCAAAAATCCTCAGGCCGATGCCTTTGCGACCGCTCTCTTTCGCAAACTTGCGCACGGCTGTCTTCAGGGCCTTGGAATCCATCGAGCTTGCGTCCAGGGTCAAACTCGCCCCGTGCGCAGCGGCTTGTTCGAGCCGCTCGCGATCCACATCGATCGCCACGACCGCGGCGCCCATTGCAGCGGCAATCTGTACTCCAAATCCGCCGAGGCCGCCCACGCCCACGATAACGGCCACGTCCTCCTGGTTGAGAGCCGCTCTTCGCATCGCTTCGAAGGGGGTGGTCACAGCGTCCGCCACAACCGCCAGCATCTCTAGAGAAATCCCAGATGGAAGTTGTTTGGGAAC
Source organism: Candidatus Limnocylindrales bacterium (assembly GCA_035604795.1). GTDB lineage: Bacteria > Acidobacteriota > Terriglobia > Acidiferrales > UBA7541 > DASTCZ01. The sequence goes on along the minus strand of DATNHU010000082.1, from coordinate 2,307 downwards.
AGCGCACAATCCTCGCGCCGGCACAAGTACGTGCGTCGCGAATCCGCCGTTGCCGTCGTTTCCGGGCATGTATTGCTGTCGGCAGATCGTTGAATGTCCAGCCTTGCATGCTGGGCACTCACCGCAGGGGATCACCGCCGGGATAAGGACAGAGCGCCCAAGCCAGTGCAGAGCGTATTCACCGGTGGCGACAACTCGTCCCGCGATTTCGTGACCCAAAATCAGGGGGAGAGGATGACGCGTGGGAACGCCATCGAAAGCAAAACCTACATCCGTGTGGCAGATTCCGCAGCCCGCAACTTCAACAACTACTTCGTCATGCCCCGGCTCGAGAGTATCTAGCTCGCAAAGCTCCAGGGGAGCACGAGGGACTCTCAGCTCGAAGCCATGTCCGCCTACCACCCGCATGGCGCCTCAATCCTCTGACAGGCGAGACGATGGAAAGCCACGCGGGGATTAGCGCACATCCATTGGGCGGCCAGACGGATTTCTTTCAGCCATATGCTAGAAGGGGGATGTTCAGACGGGGAAGACATTACATACCTCCAAAGGCTGAATCTGCGCTCATTGCCACCGCGTCCGATGATGGTCCCATTTCGTAGCGGCTGGATCCTGTGAGTTCAGGCAAAGCGTAACTTAGCCAGCCTACTCTTGGGGGCGTGTGCGCAACTGTGATTCAGATCACACGCATGGGTGATATGCGTCATAAAGTGTTTTTCGCATCATTTTTCCTAATGACCGAGTCCCGGGGCCAAAATCGAACATATCCCAGGTATTTTCCTCGCGGATCGCATTGAAGTGCGCGCAGTCACACCCGGATGTGCCTTGGCTCACAGAACCTTGTAGGTCGTCTCTGTTTCAATTGCCCAGTGAAGCTTGTGTTGGCCGCACCGTAGACCGATTGGACGGCCTATGGGAAATAGTAGGTTTAATAAAGGAGACTTACGGGCCGTTTCAGCCCCCCGCCGCCATGATTGCTTACAAGGACGTGCAGCACCTATTCAGGCTCGCCACGGTCTTTGTAATTGGATTCGTTCTCTTTCTCATTCTCCGGGCGTTCCTCGTGCCGAAAAGTTTTGGCCAGTTCGGCCATTACCGGGGCGATGCGTTACAGGAAATAGCGGCCCGGCCGATCAGCTACGCCGGGCATGAAGTCTGTGAGGCCTGTCACACCGACGTCTTCGATCTCAAGAAACACGGACGACATGCGCGCGTGGCATGCGAGTCCTGCCATGGGCCCCTCGAAAATCATGTAGACGACCCAGGGAATGTTGTCCCAGCGAAATTGGATACGGCTTTGTTGTGCGTACGTTGCCACGAGTCAATTCCCGCCAAACCAATGGATTTCCCGCAGGTGAACACGGCCGAGCATTCTGCTGAATTGCCTTGCGAGACCTGCCACAAGCCACATTCTCCGAGGATCGAAACGGAGGAAAAGAAGAAATGAAGATCACGCGCCGCCAATTGCTGATCTTGTTGCCCGCTGCGGCGGTGGCGTGGAAGTACGTGAGGGCCGGCACTCCCCAAGAGTCGCCCAACTACAACACGTCAGAACACTGGTGGGGAATGTTGCTGGACATCACCAAATGCATTGGTTGCGGCAGTTGCGTCCATGCGTGTCAGCTTGAGAACCATGTCCCAGACGGTTACTTCCGAACCTGGGTGGAACGTTATGTGGTTCGCGATTGGGGCTTCGAGCATGTCAGCGTAGATTCCCCGGACGGCGGGAAGAATGGATATCCTCCATTGCCATGGGATCAGGGCAAGTCATTCTTCGTTCCGAAGATGTGCAACCAATGTGCCGATTCGCCGTGCACGCAAGTCTGCCCCGTAGGCGCCACGTTTGTCAGTCCCGATGGAGTGGTTTTGGTTGATCCAAAGTACTGCCTGGGATGCCGTTATTGTGTCCAGGCTTGCCCGTATGGGTGCCGCTTCATCAACCCTGAAACGAGAACAGCGGAGAAATGCACACTTTGTTATCACCGAATCACAAAGGGACTCACAACGGCGTGTTGCGAAGCCTGCCCCACAGGAGCTCGGCAACTTGCGGATTTGAAGGATCCAAATGATCCAGTTCATGAATTTCTCAAGACGCACAGCGTTCAAGTGTTGAAACCCCATTTGGCCACGGGTTCGAAGGCGTTTTACAACGGTCTCGATGGGTCGGTTCGGTAGGGAGGCCGCACAGCAACATGCCCGTTGATGGATTCATGTACCCGAACGAAGTGGAACTCCAATGGGGCGTTTTGATCGTGCTGTATCCGTTCCTCACAGGGCTGGTAGCGGGCGCGTTCATCCTGGCATCGC
>DATNHU010000081.1:0-2438 GCA_035604795.1 Candidatus Limnocylindrales bacterium | reverse complement strand
ATGTTCGCGATGGGCAAATTGAATTCCGGAGTATCTGTGGGAAGCGCGAACGCGGAAATCAATGGGATCGAGTCCCGCCTGGGCGACGCGTATCCCTCCACCCTGCGCGGCTGGCACGTGTTGGTGACTCCCCTGCGATTGTTTTCCATCGGCACGGACGCGCACAATTACACCCTCCTTCTTCTCCTCGCGGTTGGGTTCGTCCTTCTCCTCATCTGCGCGAATATTGCCAACTTACAATTTGTGCGGGGATCGGGCCGCATGAAGGAAATCGCCATCCGCTCAGCTCTGGGCGCCAGCCGCTGGCGTGTCATCCGTCAATTGCTCACGGAAAGTGGACTCATTGCTCTCGGCGGGGCGGCATTCGGTTTGATCTTCGCTCAATGGACGGTTCGTCTTGTCCTCCTCAATATGCCCTCCGACGTCGGCAAAACTATCGCCGGGTGGGACAAGATCCACGTGGATTTCAGGGCGCTTGCATTTGCGATCTGCGCGGCCGCTATTGCGGGGATACTGGCCGGTTTATTGCCCGCCATCGTTACAACTCGCTTTGGCTTGACCGACACGCTTAAGGAGGGCGGCAGGTCGAATTCCGCCGGCCGCATGCGTCAAAAGTTGCGCAGCCTCCTGGTGGTCCTTCAAGTTGCACTTGCAGTGATTCTTCTTGGTGGCGGTGGATTGTTGGTGCGCGCCTTCGATCACTTAACGAATGCTCACCGAAATCTTCGGCCGGAGTCGCTCCTGACAATGGTAATTAACCTTCCGGGCGAGCGTTACAGCAAACCCGACCAGATTTCGGGATTCTTCGATCATGTACTGACCCGGATGTCGGCGCTTCCCGGTATTCAAGGTGCGGCCGCGACTACTTCCCTCCCTTATGCCGTGGGTCACTCCTCACATGTTTTCAGCATTGAAGGCCGTCCGTGGACCGATCCGGCGGAAGCTCAAAACGCCACGTCGGAAAGTGTGAGCCCGAATTATTTCCAGCTTCTGGGCATTCCCCTGATTCGTGGCCGTGAGTTTACGGATCAAGACATAGCCGGTGCCCCACGGGTCGCCCTGATCAGCGCCAGTCTCGCCCGTGCCTACTGGGCCAATGACAATCTGGTTGGCCATCGCGTGAAATTTGGCGCCGCGGACGATACCCGACCTCCCTGGCTGACAATCGTGGGTGTCGTTTCGGATGTGACCATGAATTGGCAAAACCCTGAAAAGGGATTCTTGATTTACAGCCCATATCGTCAATTTGCGCGCACTTATTCGTCCTTGCTGGTGAGGACTTCCGGCAAGCCGGAGTCCTATGTTTCCGCAATCAGGTCCGCGGTCTTTTCTGTGGATCCTGAACAGCCTCTGATGGACATAAAACCGATGGAGCAAATCATCCGGGAATCCACCATCAACATTGCCTATGTCGCGGCGATGATGGCGGCACTCGGTGTCTTGGCACTGGCGCTTGCCGCGCTGGGAGTTTACGGCGTGATGTCTTATTCCGTCGCGGAATCCACGCACGAAATCGGAATTCGCATGGCGCTGGGCGCTCTTCCCGGCAATGTGCTGAGGCTGACCGTCGGGCGCGGCATGATCCTAACTGCCGCCGGCATAGCCATTGGCATTCCCATGTCCTTCTGGCTCGCGCCATTGCTCGGAAGTTACCTCACTGGCATCGGCCCGCTGGACCCGCTGACTCTTCTCGAAGTCTCGCTGGTCCTTGTCGCAGTCGCTTTTGTCGCCTGCTGGATTCCCGCTCGCCGCGCCATGCGTGTTGACCCGCTGATCGCCCTCCGTCACGAGTAGAAATGGTGGAACATCAACCCCTTGGGGTGCGTTATTACTTGTATAGGTCGACGAAGCAAGCCTGTCGTTGATTCCAGGCAATGAAACGAGGTGGCGTTTGAACTCATTCTTGCAGGACATTCGATATGGTCTTAGGGTCCTGGCAAAGAGGCCGGCCTTTACCCTCATTGCAGTACTCACACTGGCTCTCGGCGTAGGCGCCAATACCGCCATTTTCAGCGTAGTGGACGCCGTGCTTCTTCGCCCGCTTCCTTACAAGCAGCCCGACCGCCTGGTCTTTCTCTCGGAATCTTCCCCGCAGATTCCCGACATGAGTATCTCCATGGCCAACTTCAACGATTGGCGCTCCATGAATACTGTGTTTGAGAGTATGGCGCCTTATAACTTTCAGCCCGTGGTTCTGACCGGCCAAGGAGAGGCCGAGCGCCTGCGGATGCGTCAAATCACAGCGGACCTCCTGCCAACCTTGGGAGTCCAGCCTGTTCTCGGACGCGGGCTCACTCCCGACGACGACAAAATGGGTGCGGCCCCGGTGGTCTTGCTCAGCGACGGATACTGGGCCAGAAAATTTGCCCGGGATCCAAACGTCCTCGGCAAGAAACTGATTTTGGACGGAGAGATTTATACCGTGATCGGCGTTGTTC
>DATNHU010000080.1:0-13345 GCA_035604795.1 Candidatus Limnocylindrales bacterium | reverse complement strand
TGGGCCATTGGAGTGCCGGTGGCTGTGGCGGCTGGAGCCGGCGTGGGCAGTTGGGGGGCCATTGCCCCTTCCGCACAATTGTTCGGGCCGACGGTTCGACGATTGCCCGCGGATGGTTCGCGACCTCGAATTGCACTTACGTTTGATGACGGGCCGAATCCTCCGATAACTCCCAAGCTGCTCGATTTGCTGGAAAAATACAAAGCGCGGGCGACATTTTTTGTGATCGGGCGATTCGCTCGCGCCTGCCCCGATCTCATCCGCGAAATTCACGAGCGAGGGCACCTGCTCGCAAATCATACACACACACATCCACACCTGGCGTGGCACTCGCGCGCGAGGATAGCGCGCGAATTGCGGATGTGCGGTGACGCGGTTCTGGGTGCGCTGGCAAGCGGCGGCGACCTGACTGGTCCAATCACCATGAAATGGATGCGCCCACCCTTCGGATTTCGCGGACCGCAGCTCCAGGGCGTGGTTGGGAACATGGGTATGCGCGGGGTGGTGATGTGGACGGCACTGTGCTTTGACTGGAGACCGCAGCCGACGGAGCGCATCGTTGGCCGGCTTGCGCGTGTGCGCGAGGGAGACATCGTTCTTATGCATGATGGGGACCATCGTGGACTCGGCGGAGACCGCGGCCACATTCTTGGCGGGTTGGAACACTGGTTGCCCCGTTGGCGCGACGCGGGGCTGGAATTTGTTACCATCGAGGCGGGCTGCAAGGCATAGGGGGAAATTCGAGCGCCGCGCCCTCTTCTTATTTTTGGCTGGCAATTCATTTTTGGACAGAGGTGTTCATGGACGAGAAAAACTTTTATACCGAGCAGCAGGAAACCAAGCCGATCAAACTGATCTGCCCGAGTTGCCGTAAGGAAGACAACTATCCCATCCGGTGGATGGTGCGGACCAAGAAAAAAGAGATCCCGCGCGGAGCGGGCGAAGAGGACAAAAAACATTTTGCCAACGCGCGCTCTTACATGGTGCGCATGGACGAAATTGTGGCCTGTCGCAAATGCCGCAAGCGTTTCGAGCTAACAGGACAGAGCGTGGTGTTCGTGGAGCAGATGGTCGGACTCCCTCGCGATGTCGAGGAGGAAGAGGGCGGTGCCTGAAGAATATCCGGCGCCGGAATTGTCAGATCTCCGGATACAGCTCAAAAAACGCAGCGACCGACTGCCGCAGTGTTTTTTCAATTTCTTCCTTGCTGCCATCAATCAAATGCATGGAAACGCGGGCGGTGCGCCCATTCTTCAATTTAATTGTCGCGTCGCCCACTTCACCTAATTCATCGGCGGGCAACAGCCTCATCCCATAAATCAGCGCCAGCTTGGCCATAGTGCCCCTTTCTATTCCCATCGCGCTCCCACGGAGCGCGAACCGTTCAAGACGCTTCGAGCCTAAGCGCAGCCGAAAGTAGAGTCAAATCCCTGCCTGCCATCCACTGCAATTGACGTGTTGACCTGACACCGCACAAATCCTGATCCTGGCGAACTAATTCAAACCAAGCGGTTTGCGCGCGCTCAAGTCTGGAGTGCCTCGTGCTTTCCTCAGGGTGAGCGGATTCGCCAAGACTCCGTCCAATCAAGGAGACCGAAAATGAAGCGTCTGACCACGATCTTAGTCTTTGTTGCTTCAAGTTTAGTGGGGCTATCCACGCCAGCACGCGCTCAAAAGATTTCATGGTTTCCGACATCGACAGAAGAAGGAAGACGGGCATTTCGAGCCGCGCGGGCCAGAGAATCCGCCGAACAGTTCATGAAGAAAAATGCAAAGAAACCAGCCCTGGTCCGTTTGATTGGTGGCAAAGAGATTAAGGGCCGAATCATTGAATTGCAGGATTCCGCTCTAGTGATGGAAAAGAGGAAGGGAGGCAAGAGAGATGTAGTGTCCTACAGTGAAATTTCAGAAGGGCCCAAAACCTTCGTTCCGCTCGCGGAATTGATTGTGCTGGATACTGTCCTGGCCATCATCATCATTCCGTTCCTGCCGCTGATTCTGCTCTCAGGCATGGAATGAATACATTTTGTTTGCCTAATGAAAACAAGTGGAATTGGCGTTAGAATTAAAAGCATCCGGCGTCCTGGGTTGGTGCATCAGATTGTGTGGAGGAGGGGTGTCATGGGAGATATGCGCTTCAAGATCCAAAGTGCTTCCAGCGTCATTTTGATTGGAGCGCTTGCGCTCCTGTTGGCCCTCCCACTTGCGGCGCAACAATCGGGGCCGGTGACTCCGCCCTCCGCAAACCAAGCGGTGCCTGCGCAGCAAGCAACACCTCCGTCACAACAAGCGACTCCGCCAGCGCAACAGACTCCTCCAGCGCAAGCGCAGCCGCCTGCGAGCGCGACTCAAGTGAATCCTAATGCTCTCAAGACCAGCCCAACGCCGGCGCAATCGGCGGCCATGCTCACCGTTCCGTCAGGGACCAAGCTGCCGCTGGTGTTGCATAACTCAATTACTACCCGCAATGCGCATCCCGGAGATCCGGTCTATCTGGAAACGCTTTTTCCCATCGTGCTCAACAACAAAATATTGATTCCAGCCGGTTCCTATGTTCAGGGTGAAGTCCTATCCTCCAAGCGGCCCGGGAAAGTAAAGGGCGTGGGCGAGATGCAAATCCGCCTGAACACCATGATCCTGCCGAATGGCTACACGGTGAATTTCAACGCCACGCCCAACAACGCCGGAACGGGCGGCAATGAGTCCGTGGATTCGGAGGGGAACATTAAGGGCGACACGGACAAAGCCACTGACGCGGGAACAGTTTTGAAAGGCACTGCCATCGGCGCGGGAATCGGAGCGGTCGCGTCTCGCTCCGCAGGCGGCGCAGGTATTGGCGCCGGAATCGGCGCGGCGGCAGGGCTGATGACGGTACTTCTTACGCGAGGACCAGAGCTGGAGCTGCCTCGGGGCACAACCTTGGATGTTGTAATTGACCGGACGCTTTATCTCGACCCCAGCTTCATTACATTTACCGATCCAGGACACGCATCCACTTTGCCTGGACCTCCCAATCGCGAGCCCACGCGTTCGCGCTCGCCGTTCTGAAAGTAATTCATCCGGTAGCAATTTGTTTGAGGGAAACTTGATTCAGCTCTCCCCACACCGCCATCGAATCAGCGGACTAATCACCATTCGCAAATATGCTCTCCTTATTCAGTAGGGGACGACTGTTTTGCAAGTGCCGAAGGTATTACTGGAGCGATTCGCCTTGGAAGAATGTCAAGCAAAGGCGCGACTGGATTCCACGAAACGCATGGGGCCGAATTTGTCCCCCGAAACGATTGTTCGCTGCGCCGTGATCCAGTCAGCAATCAGCCTCGCTGTGATGGGCGTCAGCAAGATGCCATTTCGGAAATGTCCTGTGGCAATAAGCAGGCCTTCGACATCGGTGGGCCCGAGTATGGGCAGATGGTCGGGCGTATCAGGACGCAAGCCGCTCCATGATTCCGTGATGGACGCTCCAGCCAGGCCGGGAGCGATTTCGACAGCGGCGGCAAGAATTTTTCCGATGCCATCGGGCGTCACGCGTTTTTCAAATCCAACCTGTTCGAGGGTGCTGCCTGCCACGCACATTCCTCCGCCGCGCGGCACAATGTAGCCGTGCTCCGACCGCAGGACGTGGCCGATCTCAACGCGCTCCGAATTGAGCGCGACCATTTGCCCGCGAACCGGGCGAACCGGCGCGTACTGCGAAACTCCTTCGATGCGTGCAGAGAAGCACCCCGCGGCGATGACCGTATTTTTCGCCTCAATGCGCTCGCCCGCCGCGATAACTCCCGTGCACCGTTTCGCGGCTTGAAGCGCGGCCTCCACAGGGCATCCAGAGCGAATTTCGGCGCCGCTCGCTTCCGCTGCGCGTAGAACAGCACGCGTGAGCGCGCGATTGTCCACCGATGCTTCCGAGCGGAGCAGCGCTGCGGCCCCCAAATCGCGGCTGAGATGCGGTTCCAGCTCAAACGCCTCGTCAATGCGAAGAACTTCTGCGGTGAGCCCCAATCCATGATGCACCGCAATGAGCGTGCTTAGCTTCCGGTCGGCATCGTTACCGAAAAAAACCTCCATGGCTCCATTAGGGCGATAGCCGGTTTTCTCTCCGGAGATTTCTTCAATCGCCTCTATGAACTCCGGATAAATTTCCAGGCTGGCGCGTCCCAGGGGCACAAGTGGAATCGCGTCGGCGCTGTCCGGTGGAGGGGAAAGCATCCCCGCCGCGGCCCACGACGCTTCCTGACCCGGCGACTGGCTATCCAGCAAGAGCACGCCGAATTTGCGCCGCGCCAGCTCAAAAGCGATCGCACCGCCGATGATCCCCCCGCCAACAATGATTGTGTCGTAGGTCTTCATGGGAGGGGACCCCGGTTAAAAGGAATTTACCAATTCATTGGAAAGCAGCCGCGCCTTTTGTGCCAGGCTGCGCGCGCGGAGCCAATCCGATGCGGCCATGGCGTCCTGGGCCTGTTTCAGGAAGTTGCCAATCTTGTCGGCCATGTCCTGCTGATTGGCCCTCAGTTTCCGGCCGGCGGCGAGACTGAGATTGTGCTGGGCGACCTGAAGATCTGCCTCAGCACCGGCCTGTGCCGTTGCGATTTCGCTCGGAGAAAGCTGAGGAGAAATTTGCGGCGCCTGCGGCTTGGTGGGTGAATCGATTTCGGGTTCTGTCGGGTTTTGCGTAGGGCGAGCGGCGGGGCGTTTGGGCGCGGGAGTGGGGATGACAATGACTGGCCATTGCGAAGTGTCGGGAGGGTCAAGGTCGGGTGGAGCAAAGTTCAAGTCACGATGAACCACGCGAGGGGGTTCGGTAACTCCCGTGCGAATAAAAGTTGGGTGCGCGGGCTTGTTGGGACACCCGACAATCATTAGCATGGCGAACACGGGCAGAGACAAAAGGAAGGATTGCGGGCGCGGAGAAAGCCGGAGCTTGATAAATTTGGGCAATTGGTGGACAGAGGTTTTTTGCACAAAATCGCGCGCGTTTTGCAACTCTGCACCTAACAACGATGTGATGCGTGTCCTCATTATTGTGGTTGCGCCTGTGCGGATTGACCGACAGTTGCACCATCAGCAGCCACGGATTGGCCCTGCTTCAGCGGCAGCTCTATGCGAAACGCCGTGCCCCGACCCGTCTCGGTTACAAAGTCTATCGAACCGTTGTGAAGCTGCACAATGCGAAATGTGGTGGCCAGCCCCATCCCACTGCCACCTTTGCGAGTGGTGAAGAACAACTGAAAGATGCGATTGCGTTGCTCAGGCGGAATGCCTTTGCCAGTGTCGGCAACCATAATCAATGCGGAATCGCCGCGCCGCTCGAGACCTATCGTCAGGCGTCCTCCCCCCGGCATGGCTTCCACTGCATTGAGCACCAGATTGAGGACCGCTTGGCGCAACAGCTCCGAATCTCCTCGAAGCTCAGGCACGTCGCTCGCTAGCCGTAGATCCACGGATACTTTGGAGCGTTCAGTTTGAGGGCGGGCCAACTCCGCCACTCGCGATAGCAGCGGCGCAAGGGGCACATCTTCCAAGCGCATCTCGACGGGCTTTGTGAAATCGAGGAATCGTTTAACCACCCGGTCCAGCCGTTCAATTTCACTGTCGAGCACGCGAACGGCTTGCTGGGAACCCTCATGACCGGCCGGCAAACTCTCTTTCAGGTTTTCGAGCCACAGGCGCATGGAGTTCAATGGATTCTTGACTTCGTGTGCCACTCCCGCAGTAATACGAGTCAGCGCGGAAAGCCGCTCGGAGGTTTCGAGTTCGCTGCCGATCTTCTCGCGCGACTCCAGGTCGCGCAGAGTCACCAGCGCACCCCAGGTTTCCGGCGCCGCAGATTCGGAATCGCGCACGGCATGAACGGTTAATCCCACGTGCCGCGGGCCGGAAGCGCCTGCCGTCCCCGCAAGCTCAATTTCAGCGGAGTCGAGAGGTTGGAGCCGCTCTCCCTTGAAGACCAAAACACGCCGCAACGGATGGTCCGCTGGAAAAATCTCCGCTGCCTTGTGGCCCAGGAGTTTATCAAAGGTTGTGCCGAGAAATTTTTCCATGGCCGGACTGACCAGCACAGCGCGTCCCTCCGGCGAGAACAGAATTAATCCATCCTCGAGACCGGCCATGACCTGCTGCAGATTTTCACGCAAGGTACTGAAGATTTCGCGCACGCCCCGGAGCTGTTCGCCCAGGCGGGTAATCTTTGTGCGCACCTGCGTCAATTCATCGCCGCCACTGGGTGAGGACGCTGTCCCCGCACTGTCAGATTTTTCTGCGGAATAACTATCGAGCTGGAGGTTAATGGCGTCCAGAGGCGCAAGCATAAGGCGGCTGATGAGCCCCGCCAGCAGAGTGGTGAGTAGAACAGCCCCCAAGGCCACAAACCCCGCAGACTTCAGTCCGGGCGTAATTTGCGCCTTCAATAGGCTCAAGGCCATGTTTACGCGCACTTCACCAAATGGCGCTTGGCCGGCGGATGAGCGTATGACGAACGCCGCTGAAGACTGGTAATCCTGCAATCGCTGCGATCCAGAATAAATGGCCCGAAGCTGATTGAAGAAACCCATGTGAGTGAGTGTGGCAAGCTGAGGATAGGAGGGAAGGACCTTGTCCACGCGATCCGGGTTGCTCGAAACGAGTGCCGTGCCACCGCCATCGGCGATCGTGACTTCGTCGATTGCTGGATATTGGGTCAACTCTGCATCCATTTCGGCTGAAATTCCCTGGCTCTGATCCAGGACGCGCTTCAGATAGTCGCGGACATCTTGAGCGCTCGACGAAGCCGGTGCATCTCCCGATATTGCCGCGGCACTCAGAGCGCTTTGCGCCTGAGTCAAAACCTGGCTTGCTGCATGGTTGGCGTCGGCCTCTGCACTTGCGATGGCCAACCGCGTCAATCTCGCTACGTATGCGCCGGATATTGTCATCGCAGCCGCGAAAACAAGCAGCGACGATGTCAGCGTGAATTTAGTTCTGAGGCGAAGTGGCATTTTATTCTTATGACGCCGGACCGGACTGTCGCGCGCGCGAGCGGGGAGTCCCGCGCATTAACTATCAGGCTGCGATGAATCATACTCCTTTAGTTTATTGTGCAGCGTTTTCAGGCTGATGCCCAACAATTCCGCGGCGCGTGTCTTATTGTTGGTGGCCGCCAGTGTTTGCAGGATCAACTCGCGCTCGGCGGATTCCACGGTTGTGCCGATAGGGAAGCGCAGGGATGAAAGACCCGAGGCCACATTGGCCGGGGCGTGGCCGAAGTCCGGTGGCAGATGGGCCCGGCCGATGACGTCGCGATCGCAAACAATAAGCGCGCGTTCGAGAACGTTGCGCAACTCGCGCACGTTTCCAGGCCAGGTGTAGCTTTGAAATGCGTCCATCACTTCGGAACTTGCGCCCCGAACCGTCTTGCCGTGTTTGGTTGCTAAATCCTGTAACAACTGTTCGACCAGCGCAGGGATGTCCTGCTTGTGCTCGCGCAGAGGGGGTAGATGTATACGAAAAACATTCAGCCGGAAAAATAGATCCTGCCGCAGCGCGCCCTTGTTCACGGCTTGCTCCGGGTCGCGATTGGTGGCCGCCAGGACGCGTACGTTTACAGGTGTTTCGGTCTTGCTTCCCAGGCGGCGCACTTTGCCGTCTTCCAAAACACGCAGCAGTTTTGCCTGTGTCGGAGCAGGCATTTCTCCGATTTCATCCAGCAGCAGCGTGCCTCCATCCGCCAGCTCAAAGCAGCCCAGCCTTCGTTCCGCCGCACCAGTGAAAGCCCCGCGTTCGTGGCCGAAGATTTCGCTTTCCATCAGTGACTCGGGAATTGCAGAGCAGTTGATGGCCACGAATGGCTTATCTGCGCGAGGAGAGAGACGGTGCAACGTTCGCGCCACGATTTCTTTGCCGGAGCCTGTTTCGCCGGTAATCAGGACGGACGCGGTGGATGGCGCGGCAAGCTCAATCACGCGCAGCATTTCCTGCATGGATTTGGAACCGCCGACCAGGTTACCAAGCCGCCCCGCATCCCGCATTTGGCGCGTGAGTGCGGCAACCTGTTTGCGATCGCGAGAGCGCCCCAAGGCCCGGTCCAGAAGTGCGCGGAGCACCGGAGCCTGAAGTGGTTTTTCGATGTACCAGAATGCACCGGATTCAATAGCCGCGACCGCTCGATCTTCGCTGCCTCGTCCGGTGATGATGATCGCGGGAACATTCTGCAATTCATCACCAAGACGAGCCAGCAACGTCAGCCCGTCAATTCCAGGCAACTCAACATCGGCGATGATCAGCGCAGGCTCGAATTCAGCGAATTGCTCGAGTGCTTCTTCGCCGCTTCCCACCCCCAACACCGTGTAGCCCCACTTGCGCAACAGTGCTTCATATCCGGCGCGCGCGTTTTGCTCGTCCTCGACGATCAATATTCGTTCCGCGTTGTTTGTAGCTTCAGCCATGCCCCCGCGCCTAATCGTTGAATTGGGCCTGTACAGAAATCTACCAGCAGCAGGCCGCGAAAGCCAACCGATTGAGGCGGATATGACTTCGTCTAGTGAATTAGTGCCACCTTTGGTAGACCTTGAGCAGGACGGATTTCATATCAAATGGGGGGAGACGGCCTTGGGCAAGCCTTCATTTAAACCCCGATTTGCGTATATAATGCCCACGACCTGATGGTTATGCGAGTGCGATTGGCGCTCGCACCGTTTAGCGGGATGGACTAAGACGCTATGGGGGAATGTTCCGCCTAAGGGTTGCCTATAAATCCGATATGGGAATAAAATACGCCCCGGGGGAAATGGGGTACGCTGTCCCCACAAATGTCTTCGGGGCATGCGGATTCGTGGTGATTTTGTGTCGTGTCGTTATGGCGCAATAATTTCAAGGTCTTTTTGATGTCGATAGGACTCAACCACAAGTGGAGTTGGAGCACGAAGGTGCTCCACAATTCAGGAGGATGAGATGAGAGGTCGTGTGGTCATGATGGCGGCTCTTGCGCTGGGATTGGTCATGGCGCCAGCCGGGTTCGCTCAACAGCAGCAGAATGATTCGTCTGGGACCACAACAAAACCAGCTGCCGCGCCAACCCCCAAACCGGTCCCCCAGAAGAAGGCATCGAAAGCTTCAGATTCCAATCGCGACGCCCACATCAAGCCGGGGACCGATTTTCCGCGGTGGGAAGCGTTCGCAGGGTATAGCTATGTAAGGTATCGCCAGCTAACTTCAGGCAATCCCATTACATCGGACAACTTCCACGGCGGCAGTGCCGCGATTACCTACAACGCGTACGACTGGCTTGGGCTGGTCGCTGAATTAGGCGGGTATCACACAGAGTCTGCGGTCGGTGTCCCGACAGACGAGAATATTTGGACGTTCATGTTTGGGCCGCGCGCTTCTTTCAGGAATTCGACTCGGTTTACCCCGTTTGGACAGTTTCTATTTGGTGGGACTATGGGTGGCGAGACCCTGAATACCAATGGCGTCACCGAGGGTTCTTTTGCCCTGACTGTGGGCGGCGGCTTGGATGTTGCCCTCACCAAGCACTTTAGTTACCGCTTGGTGCAAACAGACTATTTCTTGACATCGTTCGCGAACCCCAAGCAAACAGTTCCGCAAAACAATTTGCGTGTATCCAGCGGCATAGTGGTTCGGTGGGGGGCGCACCCGGAAATGACAAACAGGCCACCGACAGCCTCTTGTTCAGTGGACAAGAACAATATTGTCGCCGGATCGGGTGACGTTGTTGCGGTGCACGCATCGGCGAGCGACCCGGATGGCGATGCTCTGACGTATACATGGTCTGCCACGGGTGGCCAAGTGGACGGAACCGGCGCAAACGTGAGATGGAGTGCGGGCAATGCAGGGCCGGGGAGTTACACCATCACCTCGCATGTGGATGATGGACACGGAGGTGCTGCTTCTTGCTCATCGGATGTGAGCGTGACCGCACCGCCACCGCCGCCTGCGCCCAAGCCGCCGGTTATGAGCTGCTCGGTTGACCGCAGCACCGTTATGGCCGGTGAGCGAGCGAACGTAACAGCGACAGCCACTAGCCCGGCTGGATACACCTTGACCTATGCTTGGCAGGCGAATGCGGGCCAGATCGTGGGCACAGGATCATCGGTGCAATTCGACACCACGGGGCTGGCACCCGGCTCGTACACAATTACAGGACGGGCTGACGACGGCCACGGACAAGCGGCGGATTGCACGGCAGCAGTAAACGTGCAGCAGCCGACTCCTCCGCCGCAAGCGAGCAAGATCAACGAATGCGCATTCAAGCCGGCCACAAGCGCCCGCGTTGACAACGTCTGCAAGCGAGTGCTGGATGACGTGGCGTTGAGGTTGCAGAACGAGCCCAAAGGGACGGTGGTAATTATTGGATTCGCCGACCCGAAGGATAAGCGCGCTGCAAAAATGGGCACGGATCGGGCAGGCAACGCGCAAACGTACCTGGTAGGAAAAGGCATAGACAAGAGCCGGATCACGGTGCGATCGGGTAGCGGCCAGGAAGGCGCTGGCGCAGCCAACCATAGGATTGACATCGTGTGGGTGCCGGAGGGAGCCACCTACTAAACTGGATCGTGATCGCCAGACAACCGCACGGGCCCGGCGCGAATATTTCGGCGCCGGGCCCGAGTATTTTGCGGGCCGGGGATTGGCATCCCCTGTCACGGGCGATTAAGATTGAATCGAGAGTGAACTGCTCATCTCCGAAATGAAGATGTTTTCACGCAAACTGCTCGCTTTCTCATGTGGTCTGATGCTCGCACCTGCCGCCTTTGCGCAAGTGTGGCAGCCCATGGGCCCGTCCGGCGGTGATGTCCGTACCCTGGCTGTGGAGCCAGCAAACCGCAATCATCTCTTTCTGGGCACATCCGATGGACACATTTTTGGTTCACTGGATGCCGGAGAGCATTGGGCGCTCCTCGGACGCGCGGGATCGCGGCTGGACAGCGTTGTAACTTCCATCATCGTAGAACCGGGCGATCCTCCCGCCCTGTGGGTCTCCACTTGGACACAGGATCCCACTGCGGGCGGCGGCGTATATCACAGTACCGACGGCGGACACACCTGGCGTTCGGCGGGCCTGGCGGGTCATGCCGTACGCGCGCTTGCGGTTTCGCAGCCGGGCAAGTTGATCGCCGGAGCTGTGGACGGCGTGTTTCAGTCATCGGATGCAGGGGCCACCTGGAAACGCTTGACGCCCGAAGGTCACCAGGAATTGCGAAACTTTGATTCTCTGGCCGTTGACCCGGCCAACCCGCAGGTCATCTACGCCGGAACGTATCACCTTCCCTGGAAGACTTCGGATGGCGGAGCAAGCTGGAAGCCCGTTCACGATGGCATGATTGACGATTCGGATGTGATGAGTCTTCTGGTTGATCGCAGTCACCCACGCCGAGTGTACGCCAGCGCCTGCTCCGGGATTTATATGAGCGATGATGGTGCTGCGCAGTGGCGCAAGATCCAGGGGATTCCGTATGCGGCGCGACGGACACAAGTTATATTGCAGGACCCCGAACGAACAGCCACCGTCTATGCCGCGACCACCGAGGGGCTGTGGGTTACCGCGAACGCCGGGCTGGCTTGGAAGAGACTCACTCCCGGGGATTGGGTGATCAATGCCATCGTGGTGTTGCCTGGAAGAATCGTGATCGGCACTGAAAAGCTGGGAGTTCTAATGAGCGACGACGGCGGCGCCCACTTCCGCGCGGCAAACGAGGGGTTCAATCACCGGGAAATTGTCGCGCTGGCACTGGACCGCGAAAGGCCGGGGCGTGTGCTGGCGGTTTTGGCCAACGCGCCCGAACCGCTGCTGGCAACAGAGAACGGTGGAATAAGCTGGGCTCCGCTCGGGCCGGGCCTGAAAATGCAGGGCCTTCGCCGAGTTTATGCTTCGCCGGGAGGATGGTGGGCCGCACTTGATCACGGTGGGCTGATGCGTTACGACTCCGCGAAATCCATGTGGACTCAGGCGGGCCGGCTTGCACCTGAGACTCCTGCGATATTCGCGACTGCGGAGAAGCGCAATCAGAGCGCAAACAAAAACCCAGTCCACATAGACCCGCCGCGCTCAACCGGACTTGCTTTTTCCGAACAAGTCAACGATATGGCCTTCTCACGCACGTCCTGGTATGCAGCGACCGAACGCGGCCTGCTGCGGACGGGCAATCAAGGAGAAACCTGGACGCTCCTTCCGCTTGGCCCATTGCCTACTCTACCGGTGCGAAGCGTGCGTGTCTCCGGGGATGGGCAGAGCCTTTGGGTAGTTTCCCTCCGCGGAATGGTTTTTTCCCACGACGCAGGAAAGAGTTGGAGCTGGCACGATTTGCCGGAATCGGCGGGAGGAGCTTTGTGGCTTGATGCTGCACCTGCTGGCGGAACCGCGCAGAACGAGGAGTCTCTGGTCGCCTCCGCAGAAAATGGGCTCTACATTTCGCGGGATACGGGAAAGTCATGGGAGCGCGTGGGTTCTGGATTACCGCAAGCTCCCATACAGGATTTGGCAATCGCCGGATCAACTTTCCTCGCATCGATGCGAGCGGGAGGACTCTACCTCTCACGAGACAGCGGCCGGACCTGGACACGAGTTTCCGGAAGCTTCGCCGAGGGTTATTTTCCCGTTGTGACAACCGAGGAGCAAGCTATGACACTTTTCGTTGCTTCCGCGACTGAGGGAGTCTTCGCGGTACACTTTTCCGCGGCTGGGCATGCTGACTCGATTGAGATTCGGTAACTTCTACCGTAGGATGTCCCGAAACCGGATGCGATGAACGGGCATATTCCCGATTCAGATATCAAGAATTCCCTCTTTTGCATTCTATTCAATACTGAACAGTTATCTGCCCCACATCGAATATTTGCCCTTGATATATTGCCTAAAATGGCACTAACCTCCCTCGGTAATCTCATATAGTTTCCGCCAAATCCTTTAGTTTCACGCTTTCGCTCCCCGTTCTGATTTGGCACTGTCCTTGCACCAGAATTGGACTAGGAGGGGCCAGTGAATACCCAGACGGTTCCATCTTCTTCGGCGAAGCTCAATGCACTCGTGACCGTGCTTGTGGTAGATGACGAATCTCAAGCCCGCGAGATCTGCCTGAACGTAGTGGAAGACGCTGGCCTGCGCGCGCGGACGGCTTCCACTACAGAAGAAGCGCTTGCGGCAATGGATGAAAGCCCCGTGGACATTGTGATTACCGATTTGCAAGTGCCTCGCATGGGCGGGATCGAATTGCTGCGTCATATTCGGCAGGTCTCTCCACACGTCGCTGTGATGGTTCTAACCCAATACGGCACCATAGAAACCGCTATCGAAGCGACGCGGCTGGGCGCGGAGCTTCTGCTGAAGCGGCGTGACCGCCTGCCTCCTAATGCT
>DATNHU010000079.1:0-4024 GCA_035604795.1 Candidatus Limnocylindrales bacterium | reverse complement strand
CACGGCCGCGAAGCCTTAGCAGCATTTCGCGCGCCACCGCTTTCGACAAAGGCTTGCCCAGAACCTGCGCGTCTGCGACCACCACCGTGTCCGCGCCCAGCACGATTGCGGTTTCACTCACGTCCAGCTTTAGTGCCACCGCTTCCGCCTTGGCGCCCGCAAGACGTTCGGCCATGATTTCAGGCGATTCGCCCGGGCGGCGCTCCTCATCAATGTTTGTGGTTCGCGTCTCAAATGGAATTCCCGCCGCCGCGAGAATTTCCGCGCGGCGCGGCGATGCGGAAGCGAGAATCAGTCTCATGGAAGGGATCTAGGTTTGGGGTTCCGGCGGACCGCTTTAGCGCGTGGCCGGCTCGGATGCGGGATGCATTCCATGCTGCGGTACTTCGTGAATTCCGCGAAGCGCGGGCTCCTGGTGCGTGCGGTAGAAGTGATCGAGCGCGCCGGGGCCCTTTCCAATCGCGAATCCGTGCTCAATGGCTTTGTGCACGTAGGTCTTGGCGAGCAAGACTGCCTCGCGAAGCCCGCGGCCTGCGGCAAGTTGCGCTGCCAGCGCCGACGCAAATGTGCAGCCGGTCCCATGCGTATTCTGCGACTTCACCGCATCTCCGCCGAGTGTCAGGATTTCGCTGCCATCAAACAAGAGGTCATGCGGCTTATCCATATGGCCGCCCTTGACCACCACAGCTCGCGCGCCGCGTTCCACCAGCCTGCGCGCCGCCGCTTCCATCCCGGCCAGATCCTTGATTTCGATTCCGCTGAGGATGGAAGCTTCATCCACATTGGGCGTAATCACGTCCACGCGCTTCATTAATTCTTCCATCAAGAATTTGACGCCCGAAGCGTCGAGAAGATCTTCGCCGCCAGAGGATGCTTTGATCACCGGATCGAGCACCACATTCGACAACTTTGTGCGGTCCAGAAATTCCGCGACCACCGCGGCGTTTCCACGGTGCGCGAGCATTCCAATTTTGACCGCGTTGGGCGTGACGTCTTCGACCAGCGCGTCGAGTTGCGCGCGCAGAGTTGCCGCCGGAGTTGGATGCACGCTTTGTACGCCTTTGGAGGATTGCACGGTAAGCGCAGTGACCGCTGCCACCGCATAACCATTATGCGCGGCAATCGTTTTCATGTCCGCGGCTATTCCCGCGCCGCAGGAAGGATCAAATCCGGCGATGACCAGCACAATGGGTGGGGCGAGATGTAAGTGATTACTCAATCTAATTCTTCCTTCCCAATCAGTTCAATCCGCTCTGTTCCTGTTTTGCTTCCGCAAGAGGCAAAAATAGCCGACGCGTCCGTAACGCGGGGGACGAGCCGGCAAATGGAAATGTACGCGCAGCGTCCGCCGCGCGCAAGCACAAATTTAGAGAGTCGGTGGATAGAAGTGGATACTGTTACGCGAAGCGCCGGTCTACTCCGAAGCGCTTCAGCCTCGATGGATCATGGGAACAAGCCACGAAGTGTTGTGGCCTCTGCGACGCGGCCCACCGCAAGAATGTAGGCGGCGTTGCGCATGTGCGTATGATATTTCCGGCTCGTCTCGAAGACCCCCTGGAATGCCTTGCGGATAATATGATCCAGCCGCGCGTTCACCTCGTCTTCCGTCCAGAAGTAGCCTTGCAGGTCTTGTGCCCACTCAAAGTAGCTGACCGTCACGCCTCCGGCATTTGCCAGAATGTCGGGGATGACAAAGATCCCGCGCCGCGCCAATACCTCATCAGCGTGCGGAGTGGTTGGACCATTGGCGGCCTCAGCGATGATCTTGGCCTTGATCTGCTCAGCGTTGTGCAGCGTGATCACGTTTTCCAGCGCGGCGGGCACCAAGATGTCGCACTTCATGGTGAGCAAGTCGTCATTGGACATGCGCGACGCCCCGGGCATGCCCACCACCGTGCCCGAGCGCTCCTTATATCGCAGAGCTTTCATCGGATCGATGCCCCGCGAGTTGTGGACGCCACCGCGCGAGTCGCTGATGGCCACGATTTTCGCTTTTTTCTCAGCCAGCAGACGCGCCGCAATCGCCCCCGCATTTCCGAATCCCTGGACGGCCACCGTAGCGCCGCGCAATGAAATCTTTTTCGCTTTGCAAGCTTCTTCAATCACGAACATGCAGCCGCGCGCGGTCGCTTCCCCGCGTCCTTCCGACCCCCCCAGGGCTATGGGTTTGCCGGTGACCACGCCCAGCTCTGTGTGGCCAACGGTCATGGAATAGGTGTCCATAATCCAGGCCATGGTTTGCGAATCGGTGTAAACATCGGGCGCCGGGATGTCCCGTTCAGGCCCGATAATGGGAAGAATTTCTGAGGCGTAGCGCCGCGTCATGCGTTCCAGCTCGCCTTTGGACATGCGCTTCGGATCGCAGATGACTCCGCCCTTCCCGCCGCCATAGGGGATATTCACAGTCGCGGTTTTCCAGGTCATCCAGGCGGCCAGCGCTTTCACTTCGTCCAGCGTGACTCCAGGATGGTAGCGGATGCCTCCCTTGGCGGGCCCGCGCGCCACGTTGTGCTGCACGCGAAAGCCGGTGAACACTTTCACCTGGCCGTTATCCATCTTCACCGGGAGCGAGACTTCCAGTATGCGTTTCGGCGTGCGCAATACCTGCCGCAATCCCTGGTCGAGCTTCAGGAATTCCGCTGCCATGTCGAACTGGAGCTGCGCTATGCGAAATGGATTCAGATCCTCGCGTGGCGCAATGCGCGGAGCAATTGGCTGCGGGGCAGTCTTCGCTAACGTGGACATTATCGTTTTCTCCTTAATTTTTCCGCAGCGGCCTTCCGCGCTTTTCTTTGGGCCGCTTCCCCTGCGGAACCTGGGATCTACGTGGGGCGCAGTTTAGTCAAGGTACTACCCCACAGTCAATGAGAACAAGGGAAAGGGTTTAGCGGCGGGTGGCCCAGATTTCAGGAAAATAGCCCAAAACCGACGGGAATATGGCTCTATCGTATTGACTACACAAGGTTTAAATGGAAGGTCGGTGGGCCGACCTTTTAAATCAACTCTCGGCCACAATTCGGTCAAATCCCATAAACGGCCGCAAGATCTCCGGGACAATGACTGTTCCATCCGCCTGTTGATAGTTTTCCAGGATTGCCAGCCAAGTCCGCCCGATGGGCAAGCCTGAGCCATTGAGCGTGTGAACGAAATCGCTCTTGCCACCTTTGGCCTTGAAGCGGATGGCGGCGCGGCGGGCCTGAAACGCTTCGCAGTTGGAGCAAGAAGATATCTCCATGAACTCGCTCGAGGATGGGAGCCACACTTCCAAGTCATAGGTCTTCGCCGCAGCAAAACCCAGGTCTCCGGTGCAGAGCTGCATTACGCGATAGTGCAAACCCAGTTTTTGCAGAAGGTCTTCCGCATCGCGAACCAGTTTCTCGAGCTCGTCGTAGCTTTCCTCGGGCCGCGTAAACTTGAACATCTCGACTTTCTGAAATTGATGCTGGCGCTTCAGACCGCGCGTGTCTTTGCCGGCCGCGCCCGCTTCCGAACGGAAACAGGAAGTCCACGCGCATAGTCTGACCGGTAGCTTTTCTGCTTCGATCGTTTCCTCGCGATACAGGTTGGTGAGCTCGGTTTCCGCGGTCGTGGTTAGCCACAGGTCCGTGCCCACCAGGTGGAACATATCCCCCGCAAATTTAGGGAGTTTACCATCCGCGATCAACGATGCAGAGTTCACGATAAACGGTGGCAGAATTTCCGTGTAGCCATGAGCGCGGGTGTGCACATCGAGAAAAAAATTAGCGAGAGCACGCTCCAGCCGGGCGCCCGCGCCTCGATAAACTGCGAATCGCGCGCCGGACATCTTTGCGGCGGCGCTAAAATCGAGAATGCCCAGCTGTTCGCCCAATTCCCAATGCGGCTTGGCGGCAAACCCGAATTTGGGCGGCGCGCCCCAACGGCGCACCTCCACATTGCCGGTAGCATCTTGTCCGACTGGCACCGAACTGTGTGGCAGGTTGGGCACGGTCAGCATGAAATCGCGTAGGCGCGCATCCAGCTCGGCCACTCTCACATCATTGGC
>DATNHU010000078.1:0-3893 GCA_035604795.1 Candidatus Limnocylindrales bacterium | reverse complement strand
CTGGTTTATTTCATTTATTCGATGCGCTACGGACCAATTGCGGGGCCCAATCCCTGGCGCGCGACGGGGCTGGAGTGGCAAACGCCTTCACCGCCACCAACGGAAAACTTTGAGGAGACGCCGGTAGTCACCGAGGAAGCTTACGCCTATGCCCAAATGGCTCCGCCTGCCGCTGTTGCCGGAAGGAATGCCGGTGGCTGAAGCAACCGCAGTCACGCACGGGCCCGGGTCGTCGCAGCATGCTGCGCAACACATTGCGCATCAATTTGTGGATGCCGACCAGCAGCATGAAGCTGGGACGCTGGGCATGTGGGTTTTTCTAGTCACCGAGATCATGTTTTTCGGCGGGCTATTCGCCGCCTACGCGATTTATCGCGGGCTCTACCTTCCCGCGTTTGAGTACGGCAGCCGCCTGTTGGACATCAGGCTGGGCACCACGAACACGGCAGTTTTGATCGCCAGCAGTCTCACCATGGCGCTCGCCGTCCATTCCGCGCAGACGGGCAAGCGAAAAGCGTTGATCGCCTTTCTCCTGCTCACCATGGTGTTCGGCGCGACGTTCCTCGGAATCAAAGCCTATGAATACGTTCACAAGTGGGACGACTTTCTCGTGCCCGGCCTGCGCTTCGATCCCACGGAGACCCTCCCGGCTGGAGTGACGCTTCCCAACCTCCAGCTATTTTTCTGTTTTTATTTCTTCATGACCGCGCTGCACGGTCTGCACATGATTATTGGCCTGGGAATCATGACCGTGCTCGTGATCCTGTCCAGGCGCGGCCGGTTTTCCGCCGATTACTACGCGCCCATCGAAATCAGCGGGCTATACTGGCACTTCGTGGATATCGTTTGGATTTTCCTGTTCCCGTTGCTTTACTTGATCGGAGGGCGGTACTGATGTCGCAGCATGTCGTGCCGGTGAAAACCTACGTGGCCATATTTTTGGCGCTGCTGTGTCTCACGGCGCTCACAACGGGCGTGGCCTTCATCAACCTGGGCGCGATGAACACAGTGGTAGCCCTGGTCATCGCTGTGACCAAGATGCTGCTGGTGATTCTGATATTCATGCACGTGAAGTACAGCTCGCGGCTGACCAAGATTGTGATTGTCGCGGCGTTTTTCTGGCTGGGGTTGCTACTTACTTTCACACTCACCGACGTTTTCACGCGCCACTGGACTCCCAGCCCCTCCGGTTGGGGCCCGTCCATCTCCGCGCCCGCGCCACGCGAAAAATAGCGGGAGTGGCGGAACACCACTTTTCACACGCCGCGTCCTATATATATTAAAGTGGAGTCTCGTGGATTGGGGCGTGGTCCAATCGGCAGGACGCTGCACTGTTAATGCAGACGGTAGAGGTTCGAATCCTCTCGCCCCAGCCAGCTTTCCAGCAGGGCTTGTAGGGCGACTCTAATCCTTCACCGTGGGCAATCCGGCTTCCAGCCACCCACGCCAGCCGCCGTCCATCGAAGCAACATTCGTATATCCCATCTTCTGCAGATTATCCGCGGAGAGCGCCGACCGGAAACCTCCGCCGCAATAGAGGATCAGCTCCGTACTCTTGTCGGGGAAGCGCAGCTCCACGTCGCGTTCCAGGATGCCTCTTCCCAAGTACACGGCATCGGGAAGATGGCCGCGCGCCCACTCGCTCTCCTCGCGTACATCAACCAGTGTGAATTTTTCGCCCGCATCCCTGCGCCGCCGGACTTCCGCCACATTGGTTTCGCGGATGCGCGAGCGCGCTTCGTTCACCAGCCTCAGGAAACCCTCGGAGTGTTTCATCTCGCCGCCTTATGAATGCCTATCACAGCGCCAGAGACTAGCACAGTTTTTCGGCGTGCCGCTATATGCGCCGGGTACTACGTCATGCGGCTATGGACCGGTGACGCGCAGTCAATCCCTTCTTTTCGTTTAGCCGGGAAACTCAACGCTTGCGATAAACTGACCTCGATGTCCCGTTCCAGATCCCGGCTCATAATCCTTTTGATTGTCCTTCTGATATTTATTGTTTACCGCATCGTGCGCCAGCCTTCGCTGCACCCGGGGCAGTTTTCTTCCACAAATTCGCGCGTTGGTCCTCCCGAGATTTATCCCGATCCTGTACGGACCCCCGGCGCGGCAAATCCGGAAATCACCCAGGAAAACATTCAAGACACGATCTGCAATCCCCACTGGAGCACGAAATCCGTTCGCCCGCCGGAAAGCTATACGCACGAATTAAAAGTGCGCCAGATCCGCGAATACGGCTATACCGACACGGACTTGCGGGATTATGAGGAGGATCATCTGATCCCGCTGGAAGTCGGCGGGAATCCCACCGATCCGCGCAACCTCTGGCCCGAGCCCTACCAAACGTCAATTGCCGACGGTGGCGCTCATTACAAAGACAAAGTGGAAAATTATCTGCACGACCAGGTTTGTGCGGGCCGCATTACGTTGCAGGATGCGCAGCAAAAAATTGCCACGGACTGGTACAGCGTTTACGTGAATTCGGTCCCCCATTAGCATCGGGGAAAGCCCAGTTAGATTCTGCGAGGGAGTCCTTCCGGGGAATTGGTTTTTTCTTGCTCGGATTTTCTCAGCGAACTCCGTGCCTGTTCGGCGGAAAGAGTTCGCTTTTCAGTTCTTCATTTCTTTCATGTCCCGCCAATTCGGCCCGGCCTTCAAATCCACCTTAATGGGCACACTAAGCTTGTGCACTTCCTCCATGCACTCCTTCACCAGCACATTGAGACGGGACATTTCTCCCGGCGGCGCTTCAAACAGAAGTTCGTCGTGTACCTGCAAAATCATTTTCGCCCGGAATTTTTCTTTCGGAAGCCGCTTCGCAATTTCAATCATGGCCAACTTGATCAAGTCCGCCGCTGTGCCCTGAATGGGCGTGTTCAGGGCGGTCCGCTCGGCGAAATTGCGCAGATTGATTTGCGGCGAATTGATTTCCGGGATGGGCCGCGTCCGGCCAAACAGCGTTGTCGTATATCCCTTCTTGCGCACTTCTTCGACCGTGCCCTCCAGAAACGCTTTCACTCCTTTATACTTTGCGAAATACGCGGCGATGAATTTCGCCGCTTCGCTCGTATCTGTCCCAAGTTGCTGCGCCAGTCCAAACGCCGAAAGCCCGTAAATAATTCCAAAGTTGATGACCTTTGCCACGCGTCGGTGCTCGGCGGTCTGCGCCAGCGGCCCCACCCCGAAAACTTCCTGCGCGGTGCGCGCGTGGATGTCTTCTCCATGGCGGAAGGCGTCCGTGAGAACGCTATCCCCCGAGAGATGAGCCAGGATGCGCAATTCGATCTGCGAATAATCGGCGGAGAGCAAGGTCATCCCCGGAGCGGCCGCAAATGCCGCGCGGATTTGCCGGCCCAGCTCCGTGCGCACCGGAATATTTTGCAGATTCGGTTCGTACGAACTGAGCCGACCCGTTGCCGTCCCCGTCTGGCTGAAGCGCGTGTGCAGGCGGCCGGTATCCGCGTGAATCAGCCGCGGCAGCGCGTCCACGTATGTGGATTTCAATTTCGTGAGTTCCCGGTATTCCAGCACTTTCTTGGGCAATTCGTGCGTCAGAGCCAGCACTTCAAGCACTTCAGCCGCTGTCGAGCGCGCCTTCCCGCGCCGCGCCGGCGGTTGCAAATTCATCTTGTCGAACAGGATTTCCGCGAGTTGTTGCGGCGAATTAATGTTGAACTCCACGCCCGCCAGTTCCCAGATGCGAGATTCGAGTGTACGAATTTCACCTTCCATCGACGCAGACATGGCCGCCAGCGCTTCCGGGTCCACGCGGACTCCGTATGCTTCCATTTCGGCCAGCACCGGCGCGAGCGGGAGATCAATCGTTTCGTAAAGGTGCTCCAGTTTTTGCGCTTCCACTTGCAGTCGGAGCACCGGCGCCAGCCGCTGAA
>DATNHU010000077.1:0-3915 GCA_035604795.1 Candidatus Limnocylindrales bacterium | reverse complement strand
GTGTTCGTAATTGTGGCTGTGAACTGCTGCGTGGCTCCCAGCGGGAGAGATGCGCTGTTGGGCGTGACTGAAATTGTGATGGGTGGCGGGGGCGGAGGGCCGCCCGCTACCCCCGCGCAGCCAATGATGCCGAGTGCAGACGACGTCACCCAGAGCAATGGCCAGCGAATTTTTGACGATTCAATTTTGCGGGCAGCAGACTTGTTCCCCACAACTCTGCTTAAAGCAAGGTTGTGGCCAGAAAATTGTGCGTCGATAACGCGGGAAGAAATCTCTGACTCAAGTTCCCAAAGACTGAATTTGAGTCAGGCAAGTCTAACAATCAAAAAAGTTTGGGGACGGCCCCCCAACTCCGGGCGGAATAAAGGCACGCTGAAAAGTGGTTTTGAGTTTAGAGGAACTTGGAGGCAGAATTTCAAAACGGGAGTGTTCGCCAGCGGCACAGTTCCAAATCGGCGCACGGCGTCTGCAGATCCCTACTCGAGGGCGGACGCCTTCAAGATGACATCAAGCGCCGACCAACGTGATCCCGAAGAACGAACTGGTGCAATGCAGGCGCTTCATTGACTTCCCATGGTGTGCAGCGAATAATTGCTTCATGGCTCGCCCCGAAGTTGCGCACCGGATCAAAAGCTATTCGGCGGAAACAGGCGTCGTTTACCAGTACACCTTCGTCGAAGTTCGGAAGGCACGTCGCGGGCTTACACTGGGTACGGATTATGTCTACATCGTATCGGTGGATCGTCATGACAATTTTCCGCTCAGCGTTTTCGTGAAGCAATCATCGGTGGACAAGTGGGCCAAGCGGCAGGGCCGCAAGCTGAGTGGTACGGAAGAGTATGCAGTAGCGAAAATGCGCCTGTTTCAAGCCTTTGACCAGGTGGAGGGTTTGGCGACTTTGCGGCCAGACCTGGTTGTGGATGATTCCAACCTGGAAGCCCTTCTAGAAAAACTCGACCTTTAACAATTAGCCAATCCCCCTATGTCCCCCCCGCGCAGACTCGACTGGCCCGCTGAACCAACCTCCATTGAACCAACTTTAGACACGCGGCGTCTAGCCACTGGGACCGCAATGCAGGCACTGGAAGCCACATTACCGGGGAGCCGAGTGCAGGGCAAGAGCGATACCAGCGAGGCTACCCGCGCGGCAGACGTTGCTCGCGAATTTGAAGAGCAGTTGGCCGATGGCGCCTCGCTCGCGTTTCGCTTGGCCTTGAGTGTATTGCGCAACCGCGCCGACGCGGAAGACGTCGCCCAGGAAGCTTTGCTTCGCGCCTACCGTGGCTACAGCAAATTGCGGGAGCGGGGTGCATTCCGGGGCTGGCTCTGCCGCATCGCCTGGCGGTTGGCGCTCGACAAGCAACGCGGCGCGCGTCGCCGCGAAAAGCGCGAACAGGCGGAAGTGACGGAAATGTTGGATGCGCCGCAGCGCAGCGTGGAACAGATTGCGGCAACGAGCGAATTCGAGGGGCACCTGGGACGCGCCATGGACGAATTGCCAGAGAAGTTGCGGCAGGCGCTGGTACTCGCGGCGATCGAGGGATACAGCACGAGGGAAGTGGCAAATCTACTGGACTTGCCCGAAGGCACTGTGAAGTCGCGCGTGCATCTGGCAAGAAAGCAGTTGGCGGAGAAATTGCAATGGCTTGCGAAAGATTTGAAAAAGCGCTGATCGAAGAAGCAATCGAGCCCGGTGGCAACGCTGATCTTGCGTCCCATCTCGCGAATTGCCCCGACTGCAGCGAAGAACTCGCCCTTCAACGCGGGCTTCAGGAGCGGATCACCGCGGGCGTTGGCGCCCTGGTCGCGGAAGGCCCCTCACCTGTACTGCTCGCTCGCGTGCGCCACCAGATTGCTGCCGAGCGCGCGCCTCGCGGTTTTCCATGGTTGCAATGGGCAATGGCCGGCCTTGCTATCGCCGCATGCGCTGTGCTCTGGTACGCGTTCCGTCCGCAAGCACAAGTCCGCACGCCGCAAGCGCAAGTGGTGAATGCCCCGGCTCAAATTCAACCTTCGACGCAGCAGGTTCCGGTTCTTGCCGCTCCGGCTGCGAAGCGGCCGAATAGCGTCGCGAATCATCTCGCCGTCTCTCGTCCGCCAATCAACAAGATTCCCGCTGAGGCGGTCGAAAAATATATCCCGGCGCAGACCCCCGAAGTCATCGTCCCTCCCGGTCAGCGCGAAGCCGTTCTGCGGTTGGTCAACGCGCTCCAGAGCGGGCGTGTAGATGCCGCCTCGCTTTTGCGTCCCGCACAGACAGGTGAATTCGCGCTGCTGAAGATCGCGCCGATTGAAGTGAAGCCGCTCCTCTCTGAAGAAAGTAAACAAGATCTAGGGAAGCAAGAGAACCACTAACTCTTTTATTCAAGCTGAAATTCAGTCCCCCCTGCCCGGCAGGGGGATAACTTGAACACGGAGGAGAACCATGAAGCTCGCTCGAAATCGCATTCTCGGAACCGCTGGACTCATCGCACTTGCCTGCACGCTTGCCCCACTGCGCGCGCAGGACAAGCAGTCGTCCCCGGCGGAGCAAAAGAAGATTACGCCACTGAAAATCACAATTGTTGTCACTGAACTCGACGGGGCGAAAAAAATATCCAGTCTCCCGTACACCTTTTTCGTGAATTCCGACGACTCAAGTAATTCCCGGGTCCGCGTCGGTCTTCGCGTACCGGTGGCGGTAGGTTCTTCAGGGAATGGGACCAGCGGCGCGGTAGTGAATACTCAGTACCAATACCAGGACATCGGCACGAACATCGACTGCGCAGCCTATTCATCGGGCGAGAACCGGTTCAAGTTGGCTCTTTCTGTGGAAAGGTCATTTCTTTCCTCAGCGGACGGGAACAAGGCTCTAACCGGTGAAAACGTAACGGTCAGTAGCGGGGGCCCGATCATCCAGCATTTCTCTTCGTCCTACAATCTGCTGATTCACGACGGGCAAACCATCGAAGCAACCTCAACGACAGATCCCGTCAGCGGCAGAGTGTTACAGATATCCGTCACGGCCAACGTCGTAAAATAAGGATCCCGTCCAAGCCGGATCGGTTGGAATTCAGGGCGCGGCTTTTCCTGGCGCGCCCTGATTTGTTTGCGACTACCATTTCTTGCTGATGATGCGCGCTAATGCCAGGCCGAGTTCGGTGGGTTGAAACGAATAACCGAGAGACTGGATTTTGTCGGGGAATACTCGCTGGCTGGAAAAAAGGAGCGCGTCCGCCATTTCCCCCAACATGAGTCTCAGCGCGAATGCGGGCGCGGGAAAAATTGCCGGGCGGTGCAGCACGCGCGCCGCGGTTTTGATGAAATCCACATTGCGCACAGGATTGGGGGAAACGACGTTCATCGCACCGCGGGCCGATTCATTTTCCAATGCGAAGCGAATCATGTTGACAACATCGCCGAGGCTCACCCACGACATCCACTGTTGCCCGGTGCCAATTTTGCCGCCGGCAAATAACTTGATGGGTAGAAGCATTCGCGGCAGCGCTCCTCCGCGAGTGCTCAGCACAATCCCAAATCGCAGAATGGCCACGCGCGCGCCAAACTCCCCCGCGCGCATCGCCTCGCGTTCCCAATCTCGGCAGAGTTGCGCCAGAAAATCCGCGCCGGGACCGCTGTGGTCGGTAAGCTTTTCGTCGCCGCGGTTTCCGTAATAGCCGATCGCGGAAGTAGAGATAAAGATTTTGGGCTTTGCTGAAAGTCCGGCGAGCGAAGCGACCAGCTGGCGAGTGGCTTCCACACGGCTCTCGCGCAACAGAGCCTTGCGCGATGCGGTCCAGCGCCCTTCGCCAATGGATGCCCCGGCCAGATGGATCACGGCGCCCGCGCCCTCGGCCGCCGCGGCATCCAGGTCATTTGCATTGGGATTCCACCGGACGCCGCCTTCACTCATGGAGGTGCGGCTTTGCGGCCGAA
>DATNHU010000076.1:0-11769 GCA_035604795.1 Candidatus Limnocylindrales bacterium | reverse complement strand
GGGGGCGGTGGGAGTGGAATTCGCGTCCATGTTTCGCGCCTTTGGGACCGAGGTGACAATTCTGGAAATGCTGCCGCGGGTTGTGCCGGTGGAAGACGAAGAGATTTCCGCGGCACTGGACAAAGCATTCCGGAAAAAAGGAATACAGATT
The DNA here is from genome assembly GCA_035604795.1 of Candidatus Limnocylindrales bacterium. GTDB lineage: Bacteria > Acidobacteriota > Terriglobia > Acidiferrales > UBA7541 > DASTCZ01. The sequence continues at coordinate 11,618 of DATNHU010000076.1, read as the reverse complement.
CAGACGGGAGCGAAGGTGCAAGGAGTGGCGACGGATGCCAAGGGCGCGACGGTGACCTACACCGATTCAGAGGGAAAGACGCAGAAAATTACGGCGGAAAAAATATTGATCGCGGTCGGGCGCGCGCCGAAGACGGAAAATGTGGGACTGGAGAAAACGAAGGCAAGAATCGAGCGAGGATTTGTTCACGTGGGTCCGTATATGGAGACGGATGAACCCGGGCTGTATGCCATTGGGGACATTGTCGCGGGGATGCCGCAACTGGCGCACGCCGCCTCGATGGAGGGCATCACGGCCTTGGCGAAGATTTCCGGCAAGGTTTCCATGCCACCGCTGGACCGCACGCGGATTCCGGGCGCTACGTATTGTGAGCCGCAGATTGGGTCGGTGGGCCTGACGGAAAAGGCGGCGCGGGATGCAGGTTATAGCGTGAAGATTGGGAAATTCCCGTTTATCGGGAACAGCAAGGCCGCGATTCTGGGACAGCACGACGGATTTATTAAAGTGGTGGCCGAAGAAAAATATGGTGAGATTTTGGGGGTGCACATCATCGGGCCGCTGGCCACCGAAATTCTGGGGGAAGCGGTGACGGCGCTGCAACTGGAAGCTACCGTGGACGACATGATGGCCATGGTGCATGCGCATCCGACAGTGTGGGAGGGATTGGGCGATGCGTTTGCGGCGGTGCGCGGGTGGCAGATCAATATGTAACGGTTTGAAATTGGTCCAGGGGCCCAACGCCCCCTTGTTCACCATCTAAGGTCGCGGCTAATGCCGCGAACCACAAAACGAAATGCGATACGGCCTAATGGATGGACGTATAAAACGGAGCAATTGAATTGCAAGAATGCGCAGTAGTTGATCTGGGGTTGATTGGATATGAGGCGGCGTGGGCGCTGCAACGGCGCGTTGTGGGTGCGCGCAAACTGGCGCTTGTGCCGGATGTATTGTTGCAGTGTGAGCATCCCCACGTGATCACGCTCGGACGCAACGGGCGGCGTGAGAATTTGTTGGCTCCCGAGCCGCTGCTGCGGCAAATGGGTGTGGAATTTCAATCGACCAACCGTGGCGGGGACATTACCTATCATGGGCCGGGCCAACTGGTGGCTTATCCGATTCTGAATTTGGCAGAAATTCGGCGCGATGTGGGGTGGTACGTGCGGCAGTTGGAAAAGGCCATGATTCGGGTGACGGCGGAATATGGAATTGTGGCCGGGCGGCGCGAGGGACGGACGGGTGTTTGGGTGGACGTGGTCGAGCCGGACGGCGCGCGGTCGGAAGAAAAATTGGGCGCGATTGGAGTGCATATTAGCCGCTGGGTGACTTCGCACGGGCTGGCGTATAACGTGACGACCGACTTGCGGTACTTCGATTTGATTGTGCCGTGTGGGATCGCGGATAAACGGGCGACTTCGCTCGAACGGTTGCTGGGGCGGCGGGTGGAAATGAAGAGCGTGAAGGAGCAGATGGCGCGGCACTTGGGGGAATGTTTTGGGCGCGCAATGCGCGGGATGGAGATTGCGGAGTTGGAAGAGATGCTTGTGGCGGCGGAAGTGGCGGTTTCTGCGTAAAAAATCAAAAGCAGAGGCTTCACCGCCCTTCGGCTACGCTCCCTTCGGCGGGCTCAGGGCTGGCAGGGTAAACTCCGGCACAGAGGACGCAGAGGTTGCACGGAGACTTGGGGGGATTGAGTTAAACTGAACGGCGACATCCAGGACTGAGCAGTAAAACAAGCAAAAGAGTGGCCGGAGCGCCGGCGACAAGGAACGCATGGAAAGTTCGCTGACACGAAAACAATTCCAGGAGCTGTACTACTACATGAGGCTCAACCGGTCGCTGGAAGACCGGCTGGTGAATTTATTCAAGCAGAACAAGGTGGTCGGCGGGCTATACGGCAGCCTGGGACAGGAAGCGACCTCGGTGGGCACGGCGTATGCGTTGGGGCCGGGCGACTGGATCGCGCCCATGATCCGGAACGTCGGCGCGCTGCTGGTGCGTGGATATCCTCCGCGCGATATCTTGACGCAGTACATGGCGCGGTACACCTCGCCCACGCTCGGGAAAGACGGCACCAGCCACTTTGGCGATTTGAAAGTGCGGCACGTGGTGTCTCCGATTTCGATGCTGGGCGATTTGATTCCGGTGATGACCGGAGTGGCCATGGCCGGGAAATATTTGGGGCAGAAGATTGTGGCCATGACCTGGATTGGCGACGGAGGAACTTCCACTGGCGCGTTTCACGAGGGAATGAATCTCGCGGCGGTGCAGAAGGCTCCTTTTGTATTGGTCATCGAGAATAACCAGTGGGCCTACTCGACCCCCGTGAGCCGGCAGGTGCCGTTGCGGGATTTAGCCGACCGCGCCAAGGCCTATGGAATTGCGAGCTATATTGTGGAAGGGAACGACGTGGTCGCGGTGTACGAGACTACGCGGAAAGCCGTGGAGCAGTGCCGCGCGGGCGATGGGCCGGTGATTATCGAATCGAAGACCATGCGCATGCGCGGGCACGCGCAGCACGATCCGGCGGAATATGTGCCCAGGGAAATGTTTGAGTACTGGAAGAAGCGCGATCCGCTGGAGCTCTATATAAAATATCTGGACGAAAACAAATTGTGGGACGCGAAAACGCGCGCGGAAATTGAGGCGCGGATTGACCGCGAATTGACGGAAGACCTGGCGGTTGCCGAGAGCGCACCGTTCCCCCCTCCGGAATTGGCGACGCAGGGCGTGTACTGTGACGGGTGCCACACGATTGAAGCGCAATGGAAGCGGCCGAAGGAAGAGGTGATGCCGCCGAAGTCGAGCGTGGAGCCGACGTGGAAAATGGTGAACGCGGGCGGTATGGCCAGCGGAGAGGCTCGGGTGGTGGCCGCCGCGGAGGAACGGGCGGCGCAAGGGAATGGGTCGCGGCCTCCGGCGGCGAAGAAGAATTCGCCCAAGAGCGCACAAAAAATGAAAGTGAGCGGCAAGAAGAACCCGGCGCGAAAGGTGCGGGTCTGACCATGGCGAAAAACACAGGCGCCCCCGCAAAGGGGAACGGCTCGGCGGGTGAGAAGACCCAAACCACTTTTCTGGAGGCCATTCGGCAGGCGCTGATTGAGGAGATGGACCGCGATCCTTCCGTGGTGATGATTGGCGAAGACATCGGCGTGTATGGCGGCGCGTTCAAAGTGACCGCAGGGCTGCTGGAGCGGTTCGGATGGGAGCGGATCATAGATACGCCCATCAGCGAGACGGCCATCATCGGCGCGGCGGTGGGAATGGCCTACCAGGGACTGCGGCCCGTGGCGGAGATGCAGTTCATCGATTTCATCGCCTGCTGCTTCAACCAGCTCACGAATTTCGCGGCCAAGTCGCATTACCGCTGGGGCGCCCCGGTACCGATGGTGGTGCGCGGACCATCGGGCGGAGGTGTCCACGGCGGTCCGTTCCATTCGCAGAACCCGGAGATGTATTTCGCGCACACGCCCGGACTGAAGGTGGTGTATCCCGCAACGGCGTATGACGCGAAGGGGCTGCTCAAGTCGGCGATCCGCGATAACAACCCGGTGCTTTTTTTTGAGCACAAATTTTTGTACCGGCGGATCAAGGAAGAGCTGCCGGAGGAGGAATATCTGGTGCCGCTGGGAAAGGCGGCAGTGAAGCGCGAGGGACGCGACCTTACTCTGATTAGTTATGCGGCGTCGCTGCACACCTCGCTCGAGGCGGCGGAGACGCTGGCGCGCGAGGGGATCGAGTGCGAAGTGATTGACCTGCGCACGATTATGCCGCTGGACAAGGAAACGATTCTGGCCAGCGTCGCCAAGACCAACAAAATTTTGGTGGTGCACGAAGACACGCGGACGGGCGGGGTGGCGGGGGAGATCGCGGCGGTTGTGTGCGAGGACGCGTTTGAAGATTTGGACGGGCCGATCCTGCGCGTAACTTCGCTCGATACTCCGGTGCCGTATTCGCCACCGCTCGAGGAGCGCTTTCTGCCCAATGCCGAAAAGGTGGTTGCCGCGGCGCGGGAACTGGCGCGATATTAGTTGTTGAAGATTATATTTACCGAACGTAAATGAGGTTTGCGTCCCAGACAGGAGAAACACATGGCCGTTGACGTCATCATGCCCCAAATGGGCGAAAGCATTTTTGAAGGCACCATCACCAAGTGGCTGAAGAAGCCCGGCGACAAGGTGGAGCGCGACGAGCCGCTCTTTGAAATTTCCACCGACAAAGTGGACGCGGAGATTCCCGCGCCCGCGGCCGGGGTGCTTAAGGAAATCAAGGTCGGCGAGGGGAAGACGGTGCCCATCCAGACCGTAGTAGGAGTGATTGATGCCGCAGGAAGCGCGTCGGCGACGGCAGGGGCACCTGCCGCGCCTGTAGCGGCTCCGGCACAGGTTCCGGCTGGCGCGCCGAAAAAAGAGGAAGTGAAGGCGACTCCTGCGAAATCTCCGGCGCCGCGGGCACCCGAAACTAGAGCGCCCGCTGTGGAAAGGGCCAGCGCGGCGAGCGCATCGGCTTCAGCAACCGCCCCGGCGCGCGTGCCGACGGCGGCACCGGGGGATGGCCGGCGCGTTCACAGCTCGCCCTTGGTGCGCAGACTGGCACGGGAGAGCAATATCGAACTGGACTCGCTGGCCGAATCAGGGACCGGCGCGGGAGGGCGGATCAGCAAGAAAGACATCATGGCGGCCATTGCCGCGGGTCGAGTGCCGCCGGCACCGGCAACCTCCGGCGCGAGCGGCGCCGCGGCTCCTGCTTCGGCGCCGGCCAAACCATCCGCACCCGGAGTTGCCGGCGCGGCGGCACACGTGGCCCTGGAAAACGCCGTGCCGCGCGAGAGGATTTACTTCGGCAAGTACGAAGTTCAACCCATGTCGGTCATGCGGCAGAAAATTGCCGAGCACATGGTGGCCTCCAAACACGTGTCGCCGCATGTCTATTCCATTGACGAAGCGGACATGAGCAAGGTGTCGGCAGCGCGGGCGAAATCCAAAGACGAGTTTGAAAACAACTACGGCGCCAAGCTGACTTTCATGCCCTTTTTTCTGCGGGCTGCAGTGGAAGCGCTGCGGGCGTTTCCTACGGTAAATGCCTCGGTGGACGGGACCAACGTGGTGCTGCACCGGGAAATCAATATCGGCGTGGCGGTGGCTCTGGAGAACGGGCTGATTGTGCCGGTGATCCGGAACGCGGAAGAGAAAAACTTTTTGGGCCTGCAGCGGGCCATGAACGACCTGGCAGAACGCGCCCGGACCAAAAAGCTCAAGCCTGAAGAGGTGCAGGAAAGTACCTTCGCCATCACCAACCCGGGAGTTTTTGGCGGGCTGATGGGACTGCCGGTGATCAACCAGCCGAATGTGGCCATCCTGGGGATTGGGACCATCCAGAAGCGGGCGGTGGTGATCGAGGATGCCATCGCCATTCGCTCCATGGTGTATCTGACGCTGAGCTATGACCACCGCGTGGTGGATGGCGCCATCGCCCACCAGTTCATGGGCAAGCTGAAGAGCGTGCTCGAAAACTGGAGCGAGCCGCTGATCTAAGCGCCGAACCTGACGGAAAATTCGATTGGAATTGAGAATGGCCGGCCTTGCAGATGGGCCGGCCATTTTCGATTTCCGGGCGCAAAGCCCGTTTCCAAAAGACAGAGTCTCAATGCACCTGGGGCCGTATCTGGTGCGACCAGGCCGGCAGGCGCGAAAGCGGAACGAGTTCAATTCTTTCTTCCTGGAACAATCCGGCAATGAAGCGATGGCGGTCGTTTTCTTCCGGTCGCGGCTCGATTTCGGTGATGGCCACGAATTCCACTTTTTCAATTTTGGAGCGGATAGCATCGGCGGTATAGGCCAGGACTTTGGCCTGCGCCGGATCGCGAGTCAGCGCCAGAGAATGGATGAAGCCGCGCGTTCCGTTGCGGCGGTAGGAGTAATCGAGGCGCAGTGGATCGCCCTTATAGGTGAAGTCGTCCACGTGGACGCTACGAGCAAGCTTGGGCCACAGGCCGGTGGTGCGGAAGACCTGATTTGCCCGGGAACGAATGTCGCTGCGGCTTCCCGCGGTTTCGCCGGTTGCGGCGCGGGGGCGCGGAGGGGCCACATGACTGGAATACAAACGATCGAGTTCGGCGTCAAGATCGGCGGCCAGCAAACCCTTTTGGGGGCTGAACTGCACGGCGTTGGATAGGTTCTGGTCGAGTTTTGCAACCCAGGCCGCCAGATCTCCGCGGTGGGAGGAAAGAGAATCTTCCAGGAAGGGCGCGACGCCGCGCAGCAAAGTTTCGTCGGCAGCCGGATGCAGGCGGCGCAGGCGCGCGAACTCCGATTCCTCCTCGATGAGGCGCACGCGGAAACGGCCCGCGCCGGGCTCGTGGACCACGATCCCGATGTTGACCCACTCGTCGCGGATCAGATTGGGGATGTAGCGAATGACCTGGTAGGCGAATGGATTCAAGTTATTTTCACTTGCGTTTTTGTTTTGGTTATCCATTGGATGCATTTCCTTCATGGCTCACTTCCAGTTTGAAAATGGCTGCCGGGAAGATTTTCTGGCTTCTTCAATCTGCTCGCGTACGCGGACCCGGCAGCGGTCGAGCCTCTCCAGCAAGGCATACAGCGCGTCCAGGTCGCCGTCGTACCATTCCGGCGGAACCTGCTTGGCGGGCCTGGTCGAGTTCGTCCAGGGTGATGCGTTGCTCCAGGCGCGCCAGCCAGGGCTCAAAGGAATCCAGTGCACGCACCGAGTCGTACACGCGCTGGCGGGAATACAGGCCGCGCAGGGGAGCATCGGGAAAATTCCATTCTCCGGCATTGAAGCAGAAGCCGTTGTCAATCATCAACGCCCTCATGGGGGCCAGTTGAGGGGCGCGGCCCGCCTGGCGGAAGAAAACCGCCTGCCGCCCGTTGGTGTTGCAGGTCCATTTGTCGAACACCAGCATCCCCAGGAAATCCTGCCGGTTTTCAACTTCGGCGAGAGCGTCATCGGGCAGGAAATCGAAAGCGGAGGTTTCCGCGGGGTCGCCGGGATAACGCGAGCCAAACTGCAGTCCTGGTTTGCAGGGCGAGCGCGTCAATCCAATTTGAACCACCAGCTCTTCGGTCAAGCGGATCAGCTCCTCTTCCACCTCAACCACGGCGAAGGGCGCCGCGGGCAGGCCGAGATTTTTGGCTAAGATGGTCCCAAGCAGTTCATTGGCCAGGACGCGGGTGTGCTGTGGGTTGTTCTGAAACTTCACCACGTAGTAGTAATTGTCGGAGCAACGCATCAAGTGCGATTGTGCTCCGCCCCGCATCCTTCGAATATGCTCCACGGCCTTGGGCATGGCACGCTATGCTATCGGCGGTTAGCCAAAGCGGCAAGTGAAGAATGTTTACCCGTAGGGCTAAAACGGAAGGACCACGGCACAGAACGGACCAGCCTGCGCGAAAATTGCGCCAACCTGAAACATGAGCGGGAATATCCCGAATAGAATCGGCGGCCCCGGAATGGCTCCCGAGGAAAAACAGTTCTGAGTTTTCATCGATGAGAATACTTCTGGAAATGATGGGTGCTGCAAAAAAAATGCCCGGGATTTCTCCCGGGCATCTAGCAGAATGAAAAGAGAACTTAGCGACGGCGGCGCTTGGAACTCTTGCGCGCGGACTTCCTGGCCTTTTTCGCTTTCTTGGCCTTCTTCATTTTCTTGGCTTTTTTCCTGGGAGCCGCTTTCTTCCGGGGCTTTGCTTTCTTCCCGGCTTTCTTTGCCGGCTTGGATTTGCGCGCGGGCTTGGCCGGCTTGGGAGGCGGCGGAGGAGTGGCCAGGAATCCGGGCCGTTCCTCGACGATCAGCTCCTCAGTTTCTTCTTCAATAATTTCCTCGCCGCCAGCCTCGTCTTCGTCATCTCCAAAGCGGGGCAGCTCGTTGTCTTCGGCATCATCATCCATGCGGATTTTCATCATGATTTCCTCCGGCCTGGTTGCGCCTGATAGATTGCGAGGCGCGGCAGCGCGAATCCCCGCCGGATTTAATTATCGGAGTCTAATGGCTTTGTCAAGGGCGCAAGTGTGTCAAAAGGAAAAAGATTGAATGGCTGCCGGTGGAAATCATCTCTCTGTGAGGAGTCGGCCAGTCTCTGTAAGATGATGCAAATGAAAGACTTAGCGAGACTCCAGAGCATTCTAGGGGTGAGGGGGGAGAATGGTCAACTGGTCACCCACTTGAAGGGGCCGGGTGAATAGGAATTTATTGGCGTCCCGCAGGGCCTGGGCAGTGGTGTGGTAGGCCTGCGCGATGGACCACAGGGTCTCCCCCGGTTGGACCTTGTAAGTGATCGCGCCGGTGGCCTTGGGACTTGGGCCAATCGTAACCGTGGATACCACGGCAGGAGGGACGGCCGCAGGCTTAGGACTCTTTGCCGATTCTGACTGTTTTTGCGGAAGCCCTCCGGGATAAACACGCAGGCGCATCCCGCGCGCCAGTTTGCCGGACGGCAGGTGATTCCATTTGGCGATTTCCGAGGTGGTTACACTATATTGCTGGGCCACGGAGGCGATGGTGTCGCCCTTACGAACTTTGTAATAGGTAAGCTTGCCAAGGGCGACCTCTGATTTTTCGGTGGCGGGGATGATCAACTTCTGCCCCGGTTCGAGCGGTGCGTGGAGGTCGAGGTCATTGGCATCGGCAATGGCGGCCGGGGTCACCCGGAAGCTATGCGCGATGGCGGTAAGAGTTTCGCCTTCTTCAACGCGGTGCCTGCGCCAGACCACCCACTTCTCCGGAGGAATGTCGGCAATCTCGGATAGAAAACGGTTGGCCGTGCCGGCAGGAAGGCGAAGTTCGTAGCCGGGATCGTTGGGCGTAATCATGCGCAGCAGTTCGGGATTGAGTGTGCGGAGCGTCTGCACATCGACATCAATGGTTTCAGCGACCAAGCGCAGATCAATGGGCTGGCCGGGCTTAACCTTGTCCGTCTCCTGGTACGGCTCGGGATTGACCTGAACGCCGTAGCGCTGGGGGTCCTTGGCCACCAGAGTGAGCGCCAGAATGATCGGAACGTAGTTGCGCGTTTCCTTGATGAGGACATTGCGTTTGTATAGTTCCCAGAAATCCGCGTAACCGGTGCGCTCGATGGCCTTCTGCACATTGCCCGGGCCGGTGTCGTAGGCGGCCATGGCCAGATACCAGTCGCCAAACTCATTGTACAAATCCCGCAAGTGATGCGCGGCGGCGCGCGTGGATTTTTCCGGGTCCTGGCGCTCATCCACCCACCAGGTGCGCTGCAGGCCGTATTCATGGGCGCGCGGAGCCCCGAATTGCCAGAGGCCCACGCAACGCGCGCGCGAAAGCGCAGTCGGCTGAAAGGCGCTTTCCGCCTGCGCGAGATAGATTAGATCTCTGGGCAGGCCCTCTTCATCCAGGATACGCTCGATCATGGGGCGGTATCGTCCGGCGCGGCGCAGCCCATTTTCAACGATGGCGCGTCCTCGAGGCGTGCGGAAGAAATTGAGATAAGTGAGAACGTATTCGTTCACGGTGAGAGGGAGATCGTGGCGAATGGAAGCCAGCTCAATTTCCGCGTTGGCCGCCAGCTTGGGATCGGCCGTGCCCGGAGCGGGAACGCTCATCTCCGGGATTTCGTCGATGGGAGCGGGCTCGGCTTTCTGTTCGGAGAAACCGTCGCCTTCACGGAAGGCCGCAAATTCCTCGGTACTCACCGTTTCCACAATATGCTGGAACATGGCCTGAAGCCGCGCGTCAGCGTTTATGTCCACCCCGCTTTCCAGCAGGGAATCGACGGCCAAATCGAATTCCTGCCGGGCCTTGGCCAAATGGCCGGCGCGATAGTCCTGCTGACCGGCATTGAATTCCCATTGAGCGTAGCTGAGAAGCAAGTCCAGATTGAATACGGGCGTTGGCGCAATCATCACCAGCGCCGACCGATTGCCGGGAAAGGGGAGTGGGGCCAGAGTCCGGGCGGATTGTGGATCAGGCTGTCGCGGAGTTTGGACGGGAGCAATTTGCGCCGCTGGGCGGACCTGAACGGTATCGCGCGAGGCGTCGTCGCAACCCAGGGCGCATATCAAACAGACTCCGGCCAGAAGCAATACAATACCGTTCGGCTTGTAAAGTCGCGCGATCACGCCATTTGCCGGCCCAGAGGCTGCGGAATAAGCCGAGCCGCCCAGCAATATTAGACGGCTTTCCCGGGGTTGGGTCAGCCGATTATCTATGGTAGGACGCCAATACGGCACCGGTCAACGGCGAATCAGGAAGCCGGATAACTTATTCCAAACAAAGGGTACTGGGGGCCATCCGGCGATTCGACGTGGTATTAGATTGGGTTGTTTATGGGCGCTCGGATAGCAAATGCAATGATAAGCCGCGAGGTCACCGGCTTGCCCTTCAGCGACGCCGGGCTGAATTTCCATTTTTCGTTTACTGAGCGCAACGCCGCGGCGGTCAGTCCGGGGAAGTCCTTCACGACTTTCGCGTATTCGAGACCTCCCTCTGGATCAACGACGGCTTCGAGAACCACCGTGCCCCCGACGACTGTTTGATTGAGTGGGAATTCAGCGGAGATTACGTTGGGTGGGACGATCGCTTGATTGTTGGCGGCGTCTTTTCCAGGTTGAGAAGCTTGAGGCTGCAGCACAATTTTGGGGCTGGACACTGTTGGTGGGCAGAAAACAACTGCAACAGCCATGCGGGTGACCGCGGGTTTTCCGTCCAAAGTTCCCGGAGTGAACTCCCATTTCTTCACCGCTGCGACCGTCACTTCGGTGACGGAAGCAAGCTCGCGAACTACTTCCACATCTTCCACTTTCCCCGTTTTCCCGATGACCGCATTCACTTGCACAATTCCGTTTGCCACGCTGTTGAAAGGGATGGGCACGTCGGATGCGGAAACCAACTCAGCGGATTTAAATGCAGGCGCCGGTATGTTGTGGCCCGGTCCCGCGGCAATCGTAAAGCTCCCGAGGGTAGCAATCGCAGTCGCGATTCCAAACATGCGGCGCACAACTTATTCTACACCGGCCTGATTTTCCTAGGCGAGGGCCTGGCGCAAGTCCTCGATGAGGTCGGCCGGATCCTCGAGCCCTATCGAAACGCGGACGGTGCCGGGTGTGACTCCCGCGGCGGCGAGTTCCTTCGCGCTCATATTGTAGTGAGAGGTGTAGATGGGAAGAACGGCCAGGGATTCAACTCCGCCTAGGCTTGCAGCCATCAGGAAAAGGTGTGTGCGGTCGCAGAAACGCCGGGCCGCTGCAAGGCCGCCTTTTAAATCAAAGGCCATCATGCCGCCGAATCCGGACATCTGCCGTTTGGCCAGGGCATGGTCGGGGTGAGAAGGCAGACCGGGATAGTGGACACGCGCAACCTTGGGATGTTTGGCAAGATAACGAGCGACGGTGATGGCCGTGGCACATTGCCGGCGAATTCGCGGCTCGAGCGATTTCATTCCGCGGATCAACAGGAAGGCCCCCTCGGGATCCATCGAGCCGCCCAGTGCGATGATGAAGTGGCGGACTTCATCAATCAGGGATTTCTTTCCGGCCACCCCGCCGCCGATTAAATCGGAATGGCCGCCGAGATATTTTGTGGTGCTGTGCGCCGAGAGGTCGAAGCCCAGGTCAATGGGTTTCTGCAAGGCGGG
>DATNHU010000075.1:0-17769 GCA_035604795.1 Candidatus Limnocylindrales bacterium | reverse complement strand
TGGCCGTTGCGTTTTGCAAAAACGAGTGTGGAGTGCCCGCGCGCTATTGTGGAATTGTTATCCACCACCCCATTGAATTCCCACTGATAGGTCGCCCAGGCGGTGTCCCCCGTGACTTTGATGGCCGTGTTGGTGCGTTCCAGGTGCGCGCTTTGCATGTGAGCGCGCTGAGTCAGATACGAAGCCCGGTAATTCGTCCAACCGATGATGGGCGGCTCCCATCCGCCGCTAACTACTAAGACATCGTCGGCATAGTAGTTTTGCATGCGATCCGTATCGCCGATTTGCCAGGTGGCCAGCATTTCCGAGATTTCGGTTTCGAGTGTGGCCTCATCAGTCATGGGAAGGATGGGCCCGGATGTGGCGGGTTGCTTGCTTTGGTCCTTCTTGTTTTTTTGACCAAAGGTGGGCGCGCAGGCGATGGACAGGCCAGCGGCAATCAGAAAAACAGCGGCCAGGCGCCAAAGTTTCATTGTGCGCGCGGGAATAAATTTCGATGGACCAAAGAATTCCGGTTTCATTGCTCCCCTTTCCAATGCGGTGAGAAAAAGATAACACGGATGAAAATTTAGGCGTGAGCTTCCATGGACGGGGTCGCGAACACGGCAACATTCGCAATCGGAGTTCATGAGGAAAACTCCGCCCCCACCAAGCGCGGCAGGCTACCCATGAAGTCGGCAGGGATTATTTTGCGCGGGACTGGCTCAACAGGTTGACGAACAAGCGGTAAGCGCCGGCGTTGCCCTCGGGAAGCTGGCGGAAAAACTCCAGCGCGGCATAAATGTAAACGCCCTTCCCGTAGCGAGTCCAAACCAGCGAACCGTTGAGATCCGCTTCCCCCGGATCGTGCATGCCGAGAACGGCCTGGTAGTGCGAATCGAAGCCGGACCACAAATAGTTCGCGCGCTCCTGCACCCAACCGTTGAAGTCGTCCTGTGTGATTTTATTGGGGAAATTCAGCAGCGGCGAATCGGGCGCGAGGAAGCGCACATCGGAAGTTTCGTCGGTGATGCGCAGCGCGCCGCCTTTCATTTCCGCGGGATAAGGAGTGATGGGAGTCTTGAGGCTGTTCCAGAAGCCGTCGCGTTCGTATTCGAGGATCAGAGTACCGCCCGCGTTGGCATAATCCAGCAAGCGCTGATTGTTGGCCAGCACATCGCCGCGCAATTCATAAGCGCGGATGCCGACGACGATGGCGTCGAAGCGACGCAGATCACCGAAGGTGAGCGTGGCGGGATCGAGCGTCTCCACCTGGATTCCCAGCCGGCTGATGGCATCGGGAACGGCGTCAATATCCGCGGCCACGTAACCCACGCGCAGTTTCTCCGGAACTACGAGTGGAAATGCGCGCACCGGCGCGATGGACGGCTCGCTCCATAAATAAGTGGGCAGCGAAGGGAGCGGCTCAAGCGAGGTGCGATAGGTTTCATTTCCGCGCTTCGCCCAGGCCTTCAACTCAAAATTTCCGCGCGGCACTTTCGCAGGCACCGTCACCGCAAATCGCAGGAGCGCGTCGCCGCCGGCGGCAAGGTCCACCTGTTGAGGGGCGGTGACGCGCCAGCCGTCAGGCACATCCAGCCCGACGCTTATTTGCGTTGTTGCAGCGGAATAAGAATGCGCGCGCAAAAGCACTTCTATCGGAGCATGCGCCGTCGAATTCGTCGCGGGATTTTCTGCCAAAATAAACTGATCCGGCTCGATAGTGAGCCCGACAGCGGGAACCACTCTCAAGGCTTCGGTAATGGCGGTGGTCGGAGTGAAATGCTGCGCCATAACGTCGGTGTCAGCGTCGAACCCATAGCCGTCAATGGTCGCATGGACGCGCGCCTGGACAATCGCGGGAGTAAACGGCAGCATCCAGCCGGTGGAAGTGTGTGGCGGATGGGCGTCTGGTGGAAGCGTGACCTTGAAAGTGGAAATGCCGGTCGGATCAACCGCTGGGGCCTCGGCCTGCCATCCGGCGGGAAGGACCAGTGTGGGCGCGGCGAATTCGGCTCCTGTGATTCCCTCCCGATGGAGCGGCTCGGCTCTCACGGTGAAGGATTCTCCGGCGACCAGATCGCCGCGATCGGCCTGTGCAAGAGTGCGGAGCCCGGTGGCGATCGTGAGCGCATGATCAATGCGCGCCCGCTCGCGGGCCAGTTCGTATTCGGCGTCGGCGGATTGATCTCCGCTGTGGACGATTTGTGATTCCATGGCGGCCACAGAACGGCCTGCCGAGGCGAGCTCGTGCCCCGTGCGCGGCCAATCGAGTGCGAGTGCCGCGGCCCTCGCGCGCTGCAAGGCCTGATCCGTTTCAGCAAGACCCGGCCGCAGAGTGTCCGCGAACGCCGGAAAGCGCGTGGCGAGTGAGCCGAGCGGCTGCTCAATTTCCGAGCGGTCAATGACTGCACCGTCGGGACGCTGCAGCGAGGCAGGACGCCGCAAAAATCCGGAGTTGGTGAACGCCACCACTCCCTGCGAACGCTGGTTGGCAAATCCCTTGATGGCAATTTCAGCGTACGATTCGCCCCAGATTGGCGAAATGTCATTCACGGGAAAAGTAAGAACGGATCCCTGTCCACGGCCCTGTTGCAGCAGGAGCCGGACATGCCAGGGCTTAATTCCTTGCGCGATTTGATCGGGATAAGCACTCGGGTCGCCGGCCGCTTCAACGGCCTTCGGCGTCAGGAATCCGGACGCCTGGTGATTGCCATGGCCCTGGCGCACTCCGCCCCAACCGTTAATCACCACGTCCGGGCGAAAAGTCCGAATCACTCGGACCATGTCGCTTTCCGCAACGTCGCCCCAGATTTTCAGCGTCTCTTCCATCGTCTTGGAGAAGCCGAAATCGGGTGCACGCGTGAAAAAAAGCTTAGCACCGTAAGTTTGTGCAGCAGCGAGCAACTCCGCGCTGCGGATCAAGCCAAGTTCCGGCGCCTGTTCGGGGCCGATGGCGTTTTGGCCGCCTTCACCGCGGGTCAGGGTGAGCAGCGCGACATCATCATTCGCCCCGCGTGCCAGATAGGTGAGCAAGGTGGAGGCTTCGTCATCGGGATGGGCGGTGATGAAGAGTACGCGTGTGGCGACCCGCGCGCGATCGATGGCTTCAATGGCGTCAGGAAGGCTCTGACCATTCGGATCTTTCCCGGGCTTCTGTGCGGTGGCGAATTGCGCCGTAGAGAGCAGCGCGAAAATCACCGCGAGCGCGGTGGGAAAGCGTCTTGAAAAATCCAGGAAGTGTTGCTTCACGCGGTCACCTGCGGATTTGTCGCTGCTTGGAAAGGCCACTCGCGGCGCACTCGCGCCTGCACCAGATAAACAATCGTTCCCGCCAGAATCACAGAGAGTCCCCCCAGAACAAAATTTCTGCCGGTTGCCACGAACAACGCCGCCCAGCCAACAATCGAGAGCAGTGCGGGCAACGGGTACAGCCACATCTTATAAGGGAGCCGCGAGGAAGGCCAACGGCGCCGAAGAATCATAACGCCCACGCCCTGCGAGATAAATTGGATGAGCACTCGCATGGCCAGGATTCCGGTGATTACGGTCTCCAGGCGAAAAAGCATGCTGAATACCAGCGCCACTGCTCCTAGAAACAGCAGTGAGACGTACGGAAAATTTTTCTCGGGATGCAGTCGCGCGAAAATCGGGAAGAAATTCCCGTCGCACGCGGCAGCATAAGGCACGCGTGAGTATCCAAGCAACGCGGAAAACAGCGACGCGAACGCGACCCACAGAATCATTACCGTGACGCCCTGCGCCGCGCGAGCGCCATAAATGCGCTCCATGAACGCGCTCACGATGAAATCCGATTTCGCCGCCTCGTGCCAGGGCAGCACGCCCAGCAGGCTGGTCTGCATCAGCAGATAGAGCGCGGCAATCCCGAAAATGGAAAGAAAAATTCCGCGCGGGATATTTTTTTCCGGATTGCGGATTTCGCCGCCCAGATGGCAGATGTTGTAATAGCCCAGATAACTGTAAATCGTTTTGATGGTGCCATGGCCCAGTCCGGCGAAAAACAGCCAGGACCAGCTGAACGCGCCCGCCGGATAGCTGAACGCGAGATGCGCGTTGAAATGCGTCGCCCCCCCGAAAATCACCCACACCATGGTGCCCATCACGCCGATCCACAGCAGCACGGAAATCCGTCCGATGGTGGTGATGCGGCGATAAAGAAGCATCACCAGAAGAACAACGAGCCCGCCGGAAACGAGCTTGCGTTCCACCGTGCTGAGCGGAACGAGATAAGTTAAGTATTGCGAGAAGCCGATAGCGCCCGATGCGATCACCAGCGGCGCCTGAATCAGCGTCTGCCAAATGAAAAGGAATGAGAACAGGCGCCCCCAGCGGCCCGGTCCATACGCTTCGCGCAGAAAAATGTAGCTGCCGCCGGCCTGAGGCATCGCCGCGCCCAGCTCGGCCCACACGCAGCCATCCACCATGGCCAGCCCCGCGCCCACCACCCAAGCCAGCAAGCTCTGCGACCCGCCCATGGATTGAATCACCAGCGGCGCCACAATGAATGGGCCGATGCCCACCATATCAATCATGTTGAGCGCGGTGGCGGGCAGCAGGCCCAGCCCGCGCTCAAGCGATTGACTAGGCGCTTCGCCCGCCGCTTGGCGCGAATTCATGGAATTGCTGTTTGGGCGGTCATTCAAAGGCGGAGTCTTCTCCCGCAAAAATGAGTGGGTAGCATAGCATCGCCGCTCGGAATTCCGCGTCCTGCGTATCTAAGGTGACGTATGGAGTGACGAATACCAGGCTTCAGATTAGAGTAGTTGCCACGCCATGCGAATTGGTCGCCCACGAATGCTTACATTCTTCCTAGCGTTCACCGTTTCACTCATTGGAGCAGCTCCTGCGCTTGCACAAGCCGCCTCCACTCCACTTTCCTGGCCCAAGGAAACAAGCCAGGGCCTCGAGGCCTTGTTCTCCGGCGATACCGACGCGGCCATCGAAATATTTCATCGCGTGGAAACTTCGCAACCAAATTCGCCTCTGGGCTATCTGCTCGAAGCCGAAGCGCGCTGGTGGAAGCTCTATTGCGGTGCGCTGGAGTTCAAATGGGGTCATCTGGATGCCTGGCACCGTGGCGAACTGGCGGAAGACGCCTCCTTTCTGCGACTCGCGGATAAGGCCGTGGCGCTGGCCGAATCGGAGCTGAAGCAAAAGGAAACCGCGGAGATGCATCTCTACGCAGGAATGGGATATGCGGATCGAGCGCGATTGATGGGACTCCGCAATGAACGCCGCGCCACCGCGCGTGCGGGAGTCGCAGCCCGGGCGCACCTGATGCGCGCAAAGGAAATGGATCCGCAACTTGCAGACGCGGATACGGGCATCGGTCTCTACAACTATTATGTGGATACGCTTTCGGCCATCGCGAAAATCCTGCGCGTCTTTATGGGCATTCCAGGCGGGAGCAAGGCGGACGGAATTAAGCAACTTGAGAATGCAGAAGATCACGCGCAACTGACTGCCGTTGAAGCGCGTTTCTACCTGTCGAAAAATCTGCGCAGCTACGACCTGCAATATGAGCGCGCCATCACGGTGATGGAGCCGCTCGCCGCGCGCTATCCGAAGAACGCAATTTTCCAGTTGATGCTCGGCAATTTGAACACACTGCTGAACCGCAAAGAGAAGGCTGCGGCGTACTATCATTCTGCGGAAACTATTTCCGCAGGAATGCCCGCATCGGATCCCGCATGCAAAGCGCGCATCGCGGCCCTCGCGAAGGAAGGCTCATCGAAGTTGAATGCGGATTCGCACTGACAACGCCTAACGAGTGAGCCCGCTTAACCGCTCCGGCAGCAAATACGCAAGCGCGGTGCCCACCACCAGACCAACAACGTAACCGTACGGCACTCCAAAACAAATCAATCCCGTAAGAAGAACAATTGCAAATTGGCCGGGTTTTTCCGCCGTGTCGCGGACCAATTTCATCAGCGCCAGCGCCTCAAATAAAAGAATGATCCCCAGAATCGGGAGGGGGAATAGTTTCACCGCAGATGCAAAGCCCCCGCTGAAGAAAAGCCCCAGAGTGAGATAAATCATTCCGTAGGTTATGACCGACCCGCCCGTGCGTCCGCCGAAAGCATAGTGGCCTGCGATGCCGCCGGAGCCGTGGCACGTGGGCACGCCGGAAAAAAATGGATTGACGAGGTTCATCAGCGAATAGGTCATGCTGATTTTTTTCACCGTAACGTGGCGCTCGGGAAAAAGGTCTTCGGCCAACTGTCGCGTGGCCAGAATCGAATTGCCGAGCGAGAGCGGAATCTGCGGCAGAGTCAGCAGGAAAAATCCGGTAACGATGTCCGCCCCCACGGGCACATGAAATTGTGGCAGCCGCACGCCGAATCCGTGACCCGGCAGAGACACGCCGCCAAACTTGAAGATCAACGCGTAAACGATCCCCAGCGCGATGACAAACAGCGCCGGCGGAAATCGGCGATTGCCGAGGAGCAGTATGGTCAACAGGAACGCGGCGCCGGCAAGCGCATAGCCCCAGCCGCCATCAGCGGGCACGTACTCTTTCAAGGAAAGGTAGGCGAGCTGCATTCCCAACCCGAACTGAATTCCCCGCACCACAACTTTGGGCACCGCGCGCGCCAGCCAGTCAATCAAGCCGGTCACAGTGAACAAAAGCATCAGGACGCCGATGGTAAGCCCCGCAGCGTACAGAATATTTCCGCTCAACTTCTGCGCGATCACGATTATGGCCATTGCTTTGAGCGGCTGCGCGGGCATGGGCATTCCGTAAAGCAGTCCGGTGAATAGCTGCATTGCGCCGAACATGATCAGGACGCTCGCCACATCCAGCTTCGCGGCCAGGATCATCCCGACAATCAGCGGGAAGTCGGTGCCGATGTCGCCGAACGCGCCGGAGAATTCGTTGCGGTCGAACCGCGCGCGCGCGCGGAACCAATGGATAAATCCCGATGCCAACTCTTCACCCTCCGAAAGGACGATATCATACGATTTATTTCGGATTTTCGTAACGGATTAGTGCGGCTTCCGGTACTACTTGATCGCCGCTTCGGACTGCTCAAACGCATGGTAGGAAGAACGCACCAGCGGGCCGGACTCAACGTGCTTGAAGCCTAGCTGTTCGCCGATGATTTTATATTCGGCGAATTCATCCGGGTGGACGTAGCGCACAATCGGCAGATGCTCGCGCGTGGGCTGCAAATATTGCCCGAGCGTTAAGATATCGGTGCCCTGCGTGGCGAGATCGGCCATCGCGGACACTACTTCCTCTTTGGTTTCACCCAGGCCCAGCATCATTCCGGTTTTCGCGGGAATTTCCGGTGCAAATTCTTTTGAGCGGCGCAGCAATTCCAGTGAGCGCTCGTAAATCGCGCCTTTGCGTACCTGCCGGTAGAGCCGTGGCACGGTTTCAGTGTTGTGGTTGAGCACGTCGGGCCGCGCATTCAACACGATTTCAAGCGCCCACCATTCGCCGCGAAAATCGGGGATCAGCACTTCCACTTTGCATCCGGGGACGCGGCGGCGAATTTCGGAAATGGTGCGCGCGAAAATGGCGGCGCCACCATCGGGCTGATCGTCGCGATTCACCGAAGTAACCACAGCGTAGCGCAGCCCCATCTTCGCCACGGCCTCGGCCACGCGCTCGGGTTCGTCCTCTTCCGGCGGGCCCAGCGGCTTGCCCGAAGGCACGGAGCAGAATCCGCAGGCGCGCGTGCAGATGTTTCCCAGGATCATGAAAGTGGCCGTGCGATGATCCCAGCACTCGCCCATGTTCGGGCAGCGCGCGCTCTCGCACACGGTGTGCAGCCCCAGCGTGCGCATGATGCCCTTCAGGTCCTGATAGTTTTGCCCGCCGAAAAACTTCACTTTCAGCCAGTCGGGGCGAGGGTGCGCGTCGGGCGGCGGTACGGGAATCCCGGTGCCGGTTGGGGTGGAAAAAATGTTAAAGGGCGAGGCCATTAAATTTGTCTCGAACGCTTAATCTTACGCCGCGCATGCCGGACTGACAAGTAAAGCGGTCTGCCTTGTAGCTCAGGACCATCAAGTGACTTGAATGATTTTGTTCGAGAAGAAATCCCCGAAGAGGGGTTTGACCATGAATCGAAGTGCGCATGGGGCGACGCACCAAACAGGGCACTTTGTTGTGCGTTTACCACAGATTGGCCGTTCTGCCGATTTTGTGCCTTGTAAGTAGTTGAAAATAAGGACTATCTACTCTTGGGATGCGGGCATGAAACTGCTACTATCATTCCTTCGCATGCCGAACCAAACGACCATTGGGGCCGCAGTCGAAACTGAAGGCATTGGCCTGCACACGGGAGTGCATTGCCGCATGCGGTTTACTCCTGCGCCTGCCGACACGGGTATCGTGTTCCGCCGAACCGACCTGGACAATTTCCGAATCGAGGCGCACGGGCGAAATGTGGCGAGGGTCAGCTACGAAACAAGCCTGATGAAAAAGGGTATTTGGCTTTCCACCACCGAGCACGTGCTGGCGGCCATCTATTCCTGCGGGATCGACAATATTTTCATTGATGTGGACGCGCTGGAGTTGCCGATCCTGGATGGCTCGGCGCGGCCGTTCCTGGACATGATTGACTACGCGGGAATCGTGAAGCTGCGGCGCCGCCGGTGCTACCTGAAAGTGCTGAAACACGTGGAAGTGAGCGACGGAGATCGCCGCATCGGAATTTATCCCGCGGACGATTTGCGCATCGGCGTGTTTGTGGAGTTTGCGCATCCGCTGGTTCGCCAACAGCGAGTGAACCTGGTGGTCAACCGCGAGAGCTTTGCGAAGCTGCTTTCCACGGCCCGAACATTTTGCTTTCTGGAAGATGTGGAACGTCTGCGCGCGGCGGGTCTGGCCCGCGGGGGATCGCTCGATAACGCGATTGTGCTGACGCGCGACGGAGTGATGAACGGGCCTCTGCGCACGCCCGACGAGTTTGTTCGCCACAAAGCGCTGGATCTTGTCGGCGATCTGGCGCTGCTCGGGCGTCCACTGCTGGGCCGCGTGGAAGCGCACAAGGCCGGGCACGCGCTGCACACCCAGCTCGTCTCAAAATTGCTGGGGAACCCGTCTTTGTGGATGGAAACTAGCTCGCCTGAGTTGGAACCCGATACAGTGACGCACCGGCCAGCATTGAAGCGAAGTGTTTCCGCTCACGCGGCGGATTAGTCAGGCTAGTTCCTCGCTGGTCCTCTTGGCATTGAGTTTCGTTCCAAAAAAATCAGCCACCTTTAGCAACTCCAGGGGTGAATTTGGCACACAGATCCTTCGGGCATCCTGATCGGATGCCCTCAGGATGACAATGTTGCTCGTGGATCGGAGTGGAAAGCCTCTCGGTGTGGAAAGCTTTGTAGTCCAGTTCATTCATTGGCCTAAGTGAAAGGTCACGGTGAAATACGTAATCACCTCGACTGGCTGGCCGTTGAGAAGTGTAGGGCGGAAACGCCATTGGAGCACCGCTTCGCGCGCGGCCTGCGCCAGTATCGGGTTTCCGCTGACAAGCTCGAGCTGTTGTACGGTGCCGTCACGCGCGATGATGGCGCGCAGTTCGACGACCCCTTCCAGATGGATCTGCCTGGCGATTGTGGGATAGATCGGCTCAATGCGGTGAACGAGCGAGGCGAGCACGACTCCCTGGCTTATGACAACTGGCGCTTTGGAAACAGGCGCGGAGGTATTTGGGGTTGGAGGCAGCGGCGTGTTTGAGTTCGCGCCGGGGATATTGATTAGGCCGGGAATCCCGGGTCCTGTGGGACTATTTCCCGCGCCAAACACAATTGGTTGGGGATCGCCTGGGGTTTGCTGCTCGTCTGGAATGTCTGGCGTCCTCGTGCGATTATTCGTTGGGGGATGAAACTGGATACCCGTTGGAATGACGTGACTCCTGTGATCGCGCGACGGAGCAATTTGTTGTTCGGTTGACTGCCGGGCCACTCGCGGCATTCCTCCATAAGGCGGAATGACAACAGTTGGCTTGGCAATGAGTCGGCTGCCGGTGGCGAAGAGCGGATAGATGATCAGCGCGGCGACGGCGAAGAATTGGACTACTGCGGAGGCGCCGAGCGCTTTCCGCCGACCGCGACCGAAACGCGCGGAAGCGGCGGGATCATCATCCACCAGGCAATCTGTGAGCGGCGCGAGAGGACGAGCGGCGTTGTGCGCAGCAATTAACTGAGCAGCAACTATGTTTGCAGCGTTCAGTTTCGATGGATCGGCACAGTTTGGCTGTGAAGCGCGCATGGACACATCTCCTTTTTCTCCGGCGCTGCTGGATTTCTTCGCCGGAGATCTTTTGGGATTTGGATTGGCGCGCCTTAATTCAGTTGGACACCGTGCTTGCCCGGAAGTTCCCTCGGTGGGGCGAAGGCATCAGATTGCTGTTCGTCAATGCGAAAAAAGATGTAAATTTTCGCGCTGTCCGGCCAGATCTGGCATTTTGCCCGATTTAGGGCGGGTTCAGGACTGTTCAAAATTGCACTAAAAATTAACTGGACAACAAATACCCTGTCGTGATAAATAATTCCCCGCAAAGAACTTAGCTTGCGTAAGGGACGTTTTCCGCTCAGGAAATAGCATCCTTCCAGCCAGCTGTGCATCTAAGCATTTGGGGGATTTTCCCAGTCGCGAAAGGGTTAGGTACTGGTACCATGAACCGTCAATCAGTTGAGACAGTAGGTGTGCGAGTCACCGGTTGGGCCGCTCTGAACCGCGACCCGGAGGAAGATTTGGTGGATTTCACCTGTCCTCATTGCGGGATGGAAGGCACCAAGAATGCCCGCCGGGAGCGCTCGCTTTATCGCTTCACCGACGGCTTCCTGCAGGATCTGCAGGGAGAAGTTACGGTCTGCCGGGGCTGCAAGCGCTCGTTCCGTGTTGTCCCCATCGTGATGCTTCACGATCAGGACGAAAAAAAGCGCTTTGAAGCGGTGTTCGCGGAAGACCTGACGACCGCCACAACTTAATCCATGACTGGCCTAAATACAAAAGGCCGCTCCCTCTGTTGGGGAGCGGCCTTTATTTTTTGTGAGCTGGGCGTTTGGTGATTAGCGGCGATCGCGGTAATAAGAGCATCGGTCGCGTAGCTTGTCCAGCTCGCGACGTTCGTGATCGGCCTGGCGGCTGTAGTAGCCATGGCGATTGATGGCGCGACCAAGTTCTCTCTCCTCGTTGTGGATTTTGCGGTAGCAGGCGTCGTCGCGATCCCTGTCGCTGGCCTGCGCAACGCCTGCAGCCCCGAACATCACCAAGGCCCCCAGAATTGTGGCGAAGAACTTTAGTTTCCAGCTCATGACGGCCTCCTTAGCAACGAGGATTGCCCGGGTTGGGCGGGGTCGATTCGTTGTCATGGAGTTGGACGCGGGAGGCGAGCGGCCGGTTGCCATGGTTTGTAAGTGATTGCTTACATTGGAGATGTGGTCGAAACTTCATCCGTGTATGTAGCGCCAGCACGGCTGCGGGCATGCTTTGATTCCCTCCGCGCCGGCAGGGACGCTCCCAGTACATGTTCCCAGGTCATAGCCGCTTGCTTTGACGCGGCTCCCGGCAGAGAATAACTTGTCCCCACGCGGAGGCGGATGCATGGCAGACCGTATTAAAATTGAGATTTACGGGCAGACTTATTACATGCAGGGCGACCTGGACGCGGCGTACGTAGAAGATTTGGCGAAGTACGTGGACGAGAAGATGCGCGAAGTTGTGGAAGCAACGCACACGGTGGAATCCATGCGCGTGGCAGTGCTGGCGGCATTGGCTATCGCCGATGAGTTGCACGCGGTGCGCAGGAACCAGCGAGACAATCAAGGAGCGCTACGCGACCGCGCGGAGCGGGCTCTTACCCTGGTTGAGCGGGCGCTGAAACAGACGGCCTGATGGCCCGTTAACCGCGTGTCTGCAATAGTTTCCGCAACGGTTTCCGCATGTGGCGCGTCTGAAGTACACTGGGCGTGCTGCTTTTCGAGCTTCTCCCGATGGGCAGTAGCAATATATGGCACGGAATCACACATCCCGAGTTCTGGCAGTTACGACCGTCCTGTCTGCGGTGCTGCTTGTTACCGCGCTGATTGGCTGGAGTGTTTGGCACAACCACAACGGGTCGTCCGACGCTGGCTGCCAGATTTGCCATTTGAGCCACCAGACAGCTGCTCCGGAACTGGCGACTAATCAGATCTTCGCTCCTGATACTGTAGGCACCACGTCGTTGCCGGTTGATTCCATCCGCATCGCAGTCCCCTCCCTATTGCTCAATATCTCCCGCGCGCCGCCTGCGGCTTAATTCCCCTGACGCGGCTGTTCGCTTCGGCGGATATTCGCGGTAATTGCAGAGCCAAGGCGGGCAGAGCTGAAAGCTTTTCCGGATGTGAGCAACTATTCCGCCTGAAATCACCTGCCGCCTGATGCCAGGCCCCTAGTTTCCCGGTTGAGTTTCTGGATGGAGGAGTTGATTCGCCATGAGTTTCGTGCTTGTGCCAATCAAGACTATGGTAGTCGGCCTTCCTCCGATGACGATCGGAGTGGCGCGCGTCTTTTCGCGTGCGAGTCGCGTTATGACACGGATCATCGCCGTTTTAGCCATCTCTATAGCCATCGTTGCGTCGCCGCCGCTGTCCGCGCAAACTTCTTCGGTACCTGTACGCGTCACGCTCGATCGAGCGATTGAGCTTGCGCTGCAGAATAACCCCACCCTAAAAGCAGACCGCACACTAATCGCCCAGAGCCAAGCTCTGGAAATCACAGCCAACCTGCGGCCCAACCCCACAATCCTCGGGGACGCACTGTTTCTGCCCTTTTTCAATCCCAGCAATTTCACTTCAACGTACATGGACACCACAGCGGAATTCGACGTGGGCATTAGTTACTTGTTTGAGCGCGGCAAGAAACGGCAAAACCGGTACCAGGCCGCAAAAGACTTCACCTCCGTCACCGACGCACAGGTGCGCGACAACGAACGGACTTTGACTTTCAACGTGGCGCAGCAGTTTGTGGCCGTTTTACTGGCCCAATCCACCATCGATCTCGCCGAACAGGATCTTAAGAGTTTCCAACAGACCGTGGATATCGGGCAGGCGCAATACAAAGCTGGAGCCATCAGCGAAGGGGATTTCCTGAAGATCCGCCTGCAGATGTTGCAATTTCAGAGCGATATCGCGGTCGCCCGATTGGCCAAGGTGCAAGCGCTGGCGCTGCTGCATCAGCTATTGGGATTCGCGTCCGTGCCCGACAATTTTGATGTGGAAGGCGAGCTGGCGTATCAGCCGGTGCATACCGGGCTCGACGACCTGAAGGTGCTGGCGCTGCGCACCAGGACCGATCTTATGGCGGCGCAACGCAGTGTCACCGCGGCGCAAAGTGCTGAGAAATTGGCTGAAGCCAATGGCAAATTTGACGTGACTGGAACGGTGGACTACTCGCACGTCTCCGACGTGAGTGCGCTTTCTTTCTTCGTAAGTTTCCCGCTGCAGATTTTCAACCGCAACCAGGGCGAAATCGCGCGGACAAAATCGGTGATCACGCAATCGCAACTGCAAGCCACGGCGGCCTCCGAGCAGGTGCTCTCAGACGTAGTGAATGCGTACGAAGGGCTGCGCACGAACGACCAGATTATCCAGCTTTATCAAGGCGGCTATTTGAAAGACTCGAAGGACTCGCGGGATATCAGCGAGTACGCCTACCGGCGCGGCGCGGCGAGCCTGCTGGATTTTCTGGATGCAGAGCGAACGTACCGAGCCAACGAGCTTGCCTATCGCCAGACGCTGGCCAGCTACATGGCGGCGCTGGAGCAATTGCGAGAGGCCGTGGGAACGAGGAGTTTGCCATGAAGACACCCAGACATCTACGAAGTCCAATTGTCGCGCTCCTCCCCGGAGCGATGCTGGTGGCCGCGTTTATCTTCGGCTGCGGCTCGGGGCCGGGCGAGTCCGCATCCCAAATGACCTCCTACACAAGCGGGGAAACGCCCGCCGAAACGGCGGCGCTGTTCACAGTTCCGCAAGACCAGATGTCCCACGTGCAGGTGGTGGCGGTACAAAAAACAAAACTGGCGCGCGTGCTGCGGATGACGGGCACTGTGACCTACAACCTGTTCAAGACCACGCCGGTGTTCACGGCCGTGGGCGGCCCGGTGCACGAAATCCTGGTGGCGCCCGGAGAAAATGTGAAGGCCGGGCAGGCGATGCTGACCGTGAATAGCCCTGACTATTCCATGCTTCGGTCGGCATACATCAAAGCGCGGGACACGTTCCAACTGGCCGAGAAGAACTACAACCGCTCGAAGGATCTTTACGATCACCACGCCATTGCCGAACGTGATATGGAGCAGGCCGAATCCGACCGCGCGCAGGCGCAGGCGGACTTGCAATCAAGCGAAGCAGGCCTGCGCGTGCTCGGCGTGGCCGATCCGGAGGCGCTGGCAAAAGGCCCGGCATCGTTTCAAGTGCCGCTGCTTGCTCCGGTGAGTGGCATGGTCACCGACCGCCTGGTGGGGCCGGGGCAATTGCTGGCGGGCGGCTCCACGCAGTGCTTCACCATTTCCGACATGAGCACGGTGTGGGTGCTGTTGAATGTTTACCAGAGCGATCTGGGAGCGGTCCGCGTCGGCGACTCCGTTGATATCACTACTGACAGTTATCCCGAAGTTTTCCACGGGCGCGTTTCCTATGTGGCCGCGGCAGTAGACCCGACGACAAGGACACTGCAGGCGCGCATCGTGACGGATAATCCGGGCGAAAAACTGAAAAACAATATGTACGTCACCGCGACGGTGCGCGCGGGCGTGATTGACGGGGCGCTGTTGGTGCCGGACGCGGCGGTGCTGCGCGACACGGAAAACCAGCCTTTCGTTTATGTGCAGACAGAGTCGAACAAGTTCGCGCGCCAACTGGTCACGCTGGGAGAGAGCCAGGGCGGCCACACGCAAATCACCGCCGGCTTGAAAGGCGATGAACACGTTGTGGGCGACGGCAGCCTGTTCCTGCAGTTCAAGAATTCGCTGCAGCACTGAGCGCAGGGGAAATTGGAATGATTCACCGGATCGTACAATTCGCGCTACGTCAGCGTTTCCTGGTGCTGATGGTGATGGTGATTGTCATCATCGCCGGCGCGATTTCCTTCCAGCGCATGCCGGTGGACGCCTACCCGGATCTTTCGCCGCCGCAAGTCGAGTTGATCACGCAATGGCAGGGGCATGCCGCCGAAGAAGTGGAGCGGCTGACTACGCTGCCGCTCGAGCTAGCCATGAACGGTACGCCGAACCTGGTGTACATGCGCTCGATATCGCTTTATGGATTGAGCGACATCATCATCACGTTTACGGAAGGCACCGACCCCTATTTTGCGCGCAACGTTGTGTTCCAGCGTATCGCGGACGCATCACTTCCCACCGGAGTCGCGCCCAGCATGGCGCCGCTGTTCAGCCCCAGCGGACTGGTCTACCGCTATGTGCTGGAAAGTCCCGACCGGTCGCCCCAAGAGCTGAAGACGTTTGAGGATTGGGTAGTGGAGCGCGCCTACCGCTCGGTGCCCGGCGTGGCCGACGATTCCGGGTTCGGCGGCACGGTGATGCAGTATCAGGTGCTGCTGGATCCCGCGCGGCTTTACAACTACCACATCCCCGTGGTGCAGGTGATCAACGCGCTTTCCGTGAACAACGCCAACACCGGAGGCGGCTTTTATTCGCAGGGCGGACAATTTTATTACGTGCGCGGGCTGGGTCTGCTGAAGAGCGTGGAGGATATAGGGCAGGTGGTGGTGGGAAGCTCGAATGGCGCGCCGGTGCGGATCAAGGATGTGGGCCGCGTAGAGATCGGTCACGCGCCGCGGCTTGGTGAATTCGGCTTTATGAAGACGGATGACGCAGTGGAAGGCGTCATTCTGATGCGGCGCGGCGAGCAAACGCAGGTTGTTCTGCAGGGAGTGGAAAAGAAAACCGAGGAGCTCAATCACGGCGTCCTGCCGCCCGATGTGAAAGTGCGTCCGTATTACGACCGCAGCGACCTGGTGCGCGTTACCACGGACACGGTGGAAAACAACTTGTTGCGCGGGATGGCGCTGGTGCTGATCGTGCTCATTTTCTTCCTGGTGAGCGTGCGCGCAGCGGTCATCACGGCTTTGACGATTCCGCTGGCGTTGCTGTTCGCATTTATTTTCCTGCACGCCACCGGCGAGGCGGCGAATCTGCTGAGCATCGGCGCGATTGATTTCGGGATCATCATTGACGGCACCATCGTAATGGTCGAAAACATCTACCGCGAATTGGGCGAGCGCCAGGGTAAAGATTACAAACTCCACGAAGTGATCCTGACCGCAGCGCGCGATGTGGACCGCCCCATCTTTTATTCCGTCGCGGTCATCATCGCGAGCTATATCCCGATCTACGCGCTTAGGGGCCCAGCGGGACTGCTGTTTCATCCCATGGCGGACACGATGGGGTTCGCGCTGTTGGGCTCGCTGATCATTACGCTTACGCTGGTGCCGGTGCTGGTTTCTTACTGGTTCAAGGGCGGGGTCAAAGAAAAAAGAAACCGGATCTACGAGTGGATCCGGAACGAATACTCCTCAGAATTGACCTGGTGCCTCAATCGCCCTGTATTTACGATGTTGATTGCCACAATCGTTTTCGCCGCGTCTCTGTTTTTGGTTCCCGGCATCGGCGGCGAATTCATGCCGCACCTGGACGAAGGCGCGCTGTGGGTACGCGCCACCATGCCGTACACGATTTCGTTTGAAGAAGCGAGCCTGTTCGCGCCCAAAATCCGCGATTTGCTCAGGAGCTATCCTCAGGTAACTATCGTTGCCTCGGAGCTGGGCCGGCCCGATGACGGCACCGACCACACGGGCTTTTTCAACTGCGAGTTTTATGTTGGGCTGAAACCGTATAACGACCCAACCTGGGTTGCCAGTCCGTTCCACGACAAAGAGGAGCTGACCGAGGACATTGAGAAAAAACTCGAAGCGTATCCGGGAGTGATTTTCAATTACACGCAGCCCGCTGAAGACGCCGTGGATGAAGCGCTGACGGGATTAAAGAGCGCGCTGGCGGTGAAGATCTTCGGGACCGACCTGAATGTGCTGGAGCAAAAAGCGGTTGAAGTGAAGCGCGCCCTCGACAAGACTCCGGGATTCAAGGAATTGACTGTGGTGAGGGAACTGGGGCAGCCCAGCTTGATTGTGGACGTGAATCGGGAAGAGCTTGCGCGGTACGGAGTGAATGTGGCGGATGTGGAAGCGGTGGTGCAGGCGGCGGTGGGCGGACAGGCCGCGACGCAGGTGATTCAAGGCGAAAAGGTGTTTGATCTGGTGGTGCGCATGGAGCCGCAATTCCGGTCGAATGCGCACGAAATACGCGAGCTGCTGGTGCCCACGCCCGTTGGGCAGCAGGTCCCGCTTTCCGAATTGGCAAGCATCCGCGAGGAGACCGGCGCGTCGTTCATCTATCGCGAGAACAATTCGCGTTATATCGGTGTGCAATTTTCAGTGGAAGGACGCGATCTGGAGGATGTGATTCACGCGGGGCAGGCTGCGGTGAACAAGGTGGTTCAACTCCCCGAGGGTTACCACATGGATTGGGGAGGTGAGTACAGCGAGCTGGTCGAGGCGAAGTCGCAACTCTCGGTAATCGGTCCGTTGGCCGTACTGTTGATTTTCGTGATTCTTTTCGCGCTCTATGGCAATTTCAAGTTTCCGTTCACCGTGGTGCTTAGCGTGGTGATGACGGAGCCGGTTGGCGCGCTTCTGGCCTTGAAACTGACGCACACACCGTTCAGCGTTTCCTCGGTGCTTGGATTGCTGGTGCT
>DATNHU010000074.1:0-3353 GCA_035604795.1 Candidatus Limnocylindrales bacterium | reverse complement strand
CTGGGCTTCGGCCTCCGGTTTGCCGGCGACCCCACGCCGTATCTGGTCGCCACGATTCTGTACATGTTTTGTGTGACGGCCTTCGGGAACTTGATCGGCGCCGCGATTCCCAGTCAGGTGGCCGCCATGCAAGCCGTCGCCCTCGCGGGTTTTCTACTGGTGTACATGCTCTCCGGCCTGCTTTTCCCCATTCAAAATATACCCGCTTCAATTCGTTGGGTTTCCAACATCGTCTGGGGCCGTTACTACATTGAAGTCGTGCGCGACGCTCTTCTCGCCGGAGGCGGCTGGCCGTCGGTATGGTTCAGCGTTTTTATGATTGGAGCCATTGGCTCCATTTTTTATCTCCTCGCCTGGCGCACCATGCGGCGCATGCAGCTGAAGGATTAAACCATGAGGAATATTCGTTCACTTGTCGGTTACCGGATGCGGGCCTTGATCCTCAAGGAATTCCGCCAGATTTTACGCGACCGGAGGCTGGCCTTTTCCCTGATTCTTCCTCCCACGCTACAACTGCTTCTTTTCGGATTCGCGCTCAATGCCACCGTCAGCAATCTGCGCCTGGGGGTGGTGGACGATAGCAGGACTCCCGAAAGCCGCGAGCTGGTGGCCACCATGACCGAGAGCAAGAGCTTCCAGGGCTCCGGCACGTATTTTTCCGTGGACGAGATGAGCAGGAAAATTGCCAATGGCAATCTCGATGCCGGTCTGGTGATCCCCTACGACTACGCCCGCGACTTGCAGCGCGGCAAGCCGGTCAGTGTGCAAGTTCTTCTGAACGCCATGAACTCAAACACCGCTACGATTGGCGAAGGGTACGCGCAAGGTGTGATTGCCTCCTACAACCAGACCCTGGCCGGCGAAGGGATCCACGCCAACTTCCAGCAGATCGCCGCGCAGGATGTAAGCCGGCGCGGCAACGTCTTGATGCATCCGGCATATCTCTACAATCCAGGCCTGGAGCCTACGTGGTTTATAGTGACCGGCATTCTCGGCGTGCTCCTGATTCTTAACGGATCGCTGATTTCGGCTGCCGCCCTGGTGAAGGAGCGCGAGGCCGGCACCTTGGAACAATTGTTGATGTCCCCGGCCTCAACCACGCAGGTCATTGTTGCCAAACTTTTTCCGCTTTTCGCTCTGCTCTGTTTGATGGGTTTAATGGCAGTGATCCTCATGCGCGTTGTCTTTGGAATTCCGTTCCGCGGAAGCGTTTCGCTGGTGATGGCTGCTGCGGCACTTTGCCTTCTCTGTGGAATCAGCATCGGCACATTTATCGCCACCTTTTCAAGGACAGCCCGGCAAGCGCAGCTCACGCTATTCTTTGTGAACCCTCCCCTCACTTCACTCTCCGGCGCATTCACCCCCGTGGAAGCCATGCCCAAGTGGCTTCAACCGGTCGCACAAATCAATCCCATCCAACACTTTGGACAAATCTCGCGCGGAGCGATGTTGAAAGGGAGTGGGATCGGCGCGCTGTGGCCAAATTTTCTGGCGCTCTCGGTATTCACGCTGGTGCTGGTTTCACTAAGTATCTGGCGGTTCAGAAAACAGCTTAGCTAAGCCCGGTCTAAAGGAGACTCATGCGTAGAATGCCTAATACACGACTTTTCCCGAACCTTGTCATGGCGTGCAGCGGAGTCCTGCTCGTTCCCATGACGACGCTGATGTTGGCGGCGCCCGTGCTTGCACAACTCGGTCCGCCGCCGGCACAATCGCAAGGCTCCCAAGCCGTGCAACTTCCGCTTTCAGGCCGCTCCGCCCAAAGCAATGGCTCCGCGAAAACTTCAGAGTCGCCCGCGCCGAGCACCACGGCAACGGTGAACACGCTGAATCCGAAAGTGGAGGTTCAAGGAGCCTATGCGGGCAGCACGCCGGGCCTGGCGGGCATGCCCTTCAATGGGAAGCTGGGATTGCATGAAGCCGTTCTGCGGGCCCTGGCCTATAACCTCGGCCAGACCGGCGCCACAGCAGCTCAGCGCCAGGCGGAAGGACAGAGCAAAGTGGCGCGCAGCTATTTATTGCCGAACATCAACGGCACCGTCAATGAAAACGTTCAGACCACCAATCTTCGCGCGCTTGGTTTTCGCTTCAATTTTCCGGGCTTCGCGATCCCGGCGGTGATCGGTCCGTTCAACTATATTGATTTGCGCGCTCACCTCTCCCAGACCGTTTTCGATTTCACGGCGCTCAACAACTACCGGGCCACGAATGACGTAGCGAATGCCAATCGGTTTTCCGTAATGGATGCGCGCGAGTTGATCAGTCTTGCTGTTGGCGCGACTTATCTTCAAATCATCGCCGCAAAGGCGCGCGTGGCTTCTGAAAAATCTCAACTCGAGGCCGCGGATGCGGTGTATCAACAGAGTCTTCAGCAATTGGGGCAGGGAATCATCGCCAAGGTGGACGCCGACAAAAACCAGGTCCAGGCTCTCACGCACCAACAACGGTTAGTCTCGCTGCAAAACGATTTGGCAAAACAAAAGATCAGCCTGGCCCGCATGATCGGGCTTCCTCCCAACGACCAGTATGAGGTCACCGATGAAGCGACCTTCTCTCCCGCAACTCCGGTGAAATTGGAGGACGCCATCAAGCTGGCATTCGATCAGCGCTCCGATTTGAAAGCGGCCGATGCCCAGCTGCACGCGGCGGAACGTGCACGCGCCGCCGCGCGCGCCGAACGGTATCCTTCGCTGGGCGTAAACGGGGATTACGGCGGGATTGGTGTTAACCCCGCACAACTTCAAGCGACCTACACGCTCACCGCCAGTTTGAAGATTCCCATCTGGCAAGGCGGAAAAGCGGAGGGCGACATCCAGCAAGCGGAGGCCGCTCTCTCCCAACGCCGCGCGGAATACGAAGACTTGAAGGGTCAAGTCGAGAGCGATGTTCGCGACGCTTACCTTGATTTGCAAGCCGCAGCCAGTCAAGTGGAAGTGGCGCAGCGAAACGTCCAGGTCAACCAGGAAGCACTCGAACTCACCCGGCAAAGGGCACAGGCAGGAGTAATCGACAATGTCCAGCTGGTGCAGGCCCAGGAAGCGGTGACCAACGCGGAATTTGATTACATAAATGGCGTATTCGCTTACAACATCGCCAAGCTCAGTTTTGCGCGCGCCATGGGCCGCGCGGCCGATGGTTTGCCCGATGTTTCCAAAGCTCCCTGAAGTCTGCAAGCGGTATTAATTCTGATTTTTCAAGTTGGAGGCCCGGGCGGTAAGTGGCAGATTTCCACGGGCGGAGGTGGGTTCCCCGAGTGGTCGCGGAACGGCAAGGAATTTTTTATCATACGAATGCCTTGAAAATCATGGTGGTCAACTACACCTCCTCGGGCGATTCCTCCCATGCGGACAAGC
>DATNHU010000073.1:0-2851 GCA_035604795.1 Candidatus Limnocylindrales bacterium | reverse complement strand
AAAAAAGTCTTGTGAAGCCGCCGAATCACTTGCGGCACTTCGTCCTCTTCGATCACGAAGGTCAGATTAATCTCCGACGCCCCCTGCGAAATCATGCGGATCTTCACGTCAGAAAGCTCTCCAAAAACGCGCGCTGCAATTCCTGGAGTCTCCCTGAGATTCTCTCCCACCAAGCAAACGATCGCCTTGCGCCCTTCATATTTTACATCCGCCAATTTCGCAAGATCGGCCGCGAGCGCCGGAATCGACTCGTTCGAATCCACCGTCAGCGATACGCTCACTTCCGAAGTGGAAACTACATCCACGGCGACTCGATGCCGGTCAAAAGCTTCGAAAATCGCCCGCAGAAAACCATGCGCGAGCAGCATCCGCGGAGCCGCGACATCGATGATGGTAATGCGTTTTTTGGCAGCAATGGCCTTGAAAGAATTCCTGCAGTGGGGCACGCGCGCCGAGATGCGTGTTCCTTCGCAGTCTGGATTCCGCGAATTCAGCACGTACACAGGAATGTTCCGCTGAATCGCCGGCAGCACCGTAGCCGGATGCAGCACTTTGGCCCCGAAGTACGCCAACTCCGCCGCTTCATCGAAGCTGATGACCTTGATCCGCCGCGCTTCCGGGCACATATTCGGATCGGTCGTCATCATTCCGTCCACGTCGGTCCAGATTTCGATGCGCTCAGCACCCAATCCCGCCCCAACGATGGCGGCGGAATAGTCGGATCCACCGCGCCCAATCGTGGTGGTGATTCCTGCCTTGGTGGCGCCGATAAAACCACCCATGACCGGCACGCGGCCTTTGTCCAGGACCGGCTGCACCTTCGACTTTAACCGCTGGTTCGTCTCTTCCATCAAGGGAGCGGCCCGCATGTGCTCAGCATCGGTTACAACACACTCGCGCGAATCCACCATCGTCGAGGGAAGGCCTTGGGCGGAAAACGCGGCACTGACAATCCTGCTGGAGAGAATCTCACCGAACGCCGCGACGTGATCGGTGGTGCGTGGGGTTAACTCGCCAACCGCAGCGATGCCGCGTAAGAGCTCGTCCAGCGCCTCAAAGTAAACTCCCAGATCGCCGTGAAATTCCGTGAACAGCGCGGTTCCCAGAAGTTCGCCCGCAGTGTTGTAATGCCGTTCACGCAGAGCGCGCGAAAGACTAAGTGCATTCTTGCGATCGCCATTTCCGGCAGCCCGCGCCATCGCCAGCAACTGGTCCGTGACCGTGGACATGGCGCTGACCACGACCACAGGCTTTTGCGCCAGCCGTGCTTTGACAATATGAGCAGCGCGCTCGATGGCCTTGGCATCCTGCACCGAGGTCCCGCCAAATTTCATGACGATCATTGGCAGACGTACCTCGGACGCGGATTTTCGCGATCAGCCGCACCCACTCTGCTGCATGAAGACGTGCGGCTCTTCACCCCAAATAACCCCGCACTTTGAGCAATTCAGCATTCAGTAGGGCAGCCCCTGCGGCGCCTCGAATGGTGTTGTGGGAGAGCACGGTGAACTTCCAATCCAGAACGCCGCATGGCCGCAATCGCCCGACCGTGGCTGTCATCCCGTTACCCGACTCGACGTCGAACCGCGGTTGCGGCCGGTCTGCCAACGCGGTATAGCGCACGGGCTGTTCCGGAGCACTGGGCAGGTGCAATTCCTGGGGCGCGCTGCGAAATTCGTTCCACGCCTTGATAATCTCTTGCGGCTGCGCCTTGCTTTTCAGCTTCACGGAAACCGATTCAGTATGCCCATCCTCCACAGCCACGCGATTGCAATGCGCACTCATGCCAAATTCCGCCGGGACGAAACCAGACCCATTCAGCCCACCCAGAAGCTTACGCGTCTCCTCCTCCATTTTTTCTTCTTCCTTCGAAATGTAAGGGATCACGTTGCCCAAAATGTCGAGCGAAGCCACGCCCGGATACCCCGCTCCACTGACCGCCTGCATCGTAACCACCATGACGGTCTCGAGACCGAATAAATCCTGCAAAGGTTTCAGAGCCATGACCAACCCAATCGCCGAGCAATTCGGGTTCGTCACCACAAAGCCACCCGACGACTTCCGCCAGCTCTGACATTCGATCATCTGAATGTGATCAGGGTTGACCTCCGGAATCACCAGCGGCACGTCGCGTTGCATCCTCAGCGCACTGGAGTTGGTAACCACGGCGCATCCTGCTGCGGCGAAGCGAGGTTCCATTTCAGCTGCAATCGAAGCGTCCAAGGCCGCGAAAATAATCTTCGGAGCCCCTTCCGGCGTAGCCGGAGATACGCGCATTTCCGCCACCCGCGCTGGCAACGCCGTTTTCATCTTCCAGCGCGCTGCCTCGCCGTACAAGCGGCCTTCAGAGCGGTCAGAAGCCGCCAGCCACGCCACTTCAAACCACGGATGGTGTTCCAGCATTTGCACAAAGCGCTGCCCCACCATTCCGGTCGCGCCCAGGATTCCCACTGGAGTCTTCATCGACATAGTTGAATTGCATTTTACAACAGGCCATCCGCGCCAGAACCCCAACCCGCCAATCGCCAAGCCTCGCGTAACCTCCGCTAAGACGAAGTGCCGCAAAACACCGTCAGAATCAACTACAGAAAATTCGCCCTCCGCCGATAGAAGAACCTGAGGACTAAATATGCCCGAGCTACGCCAGAACTACTTCACCAAAGAGTGGGTCATCATCGCCACCGAGCGCGCCAAGCGTCCTGAAGAATTGGCCAGCAAACGCCCCGCCAAGATCGTGCCTCCCTTTGTAGAAGCTTGTCCCTTCTGCTCTGGCAACGAAAGCAAAACTCCGCCCGAGGTAATGCGGTTTCCGGCCAACGGCAGCGGCCCCTGGCAAGTGCGGGTCGTGGCC
>DATNHU010000072.1:0-4171 GCA_035604795.1 Candidatus Limnocylindrales bacterium | reverse complement strand
CGTCCTCGAGAAGGCTGGTGCCAACAGGCTACTCGTACACACTGCCGGACGCGAACGGCTGGAGCCGCTATCTCCACTTTCAAACCGCCTGGTTCCTGATCATCACCGGATTGCTGTATTTAATCTGGGGCCTATTTTCCGGGCATTTCCGGAGAAACTTGCTGCCGCGAGGGGCCGATCTGTCATGGCGGGAAATCACGAGCACCATGGGCAGGCATTTGCGCTTCCAGCGCCCGGGTGCCGAAGGCACCTGGTCGTATAACGTCCTGCAGCGCAGCACTTATCTTTTGGTGATCTTCGTTCTGTTTCCCTTAATTATCTGGACGGGGCTGGCGATGTCTCCCGCGTTCGTTTCCGCGTTTCCGGCGACTGTGAACGTGTTGGGCGGGCAGCAATCCGCCCGCACGCTGCACTTCTTGGTCACCATCGCACTGGTTCTGTTCCTGTTCGTACATGTTTTGATGGTATGTATTTCAGGATTCAAAAGCCGCATGCGCGCGATGATTACCGGCCGCGCCTCTGCGAATAAGGAGCGCACATGAGCGATCTCTCACGCCGCAAAATGATCAAGACCGGACTGGTGGCCACGGCGGGTGTGGCGGGCTTGGGCGTGGCTGCGAAACTTGCGCAAATGTATGGGCTGGTGCCGCCCGATCACGGCGGCCTCTACGGCCTGGGCGAAACGCTGACCTACGCCTCGCAGCGGCTGCTGACCAGGCACTCGCTGGCGCGTGAATTCTCCAAGAGCCAGATTTCAAAGCCTCCCTTCGCCAACGAAGTGGAGCCTTTCACGGACGAGTTCAAGCGCCTTCAGGCCGGAAAGTTCGCGGAGTGGCGGCTGGCGGTGAACGGCATGGTTGCGCGGCCGGGTTCGTACTCGCTGGATCAGCTCAAGAGCTTCCCCTCCCACTCCCAGATCACCATGTTGCAGTGTGAAGAGGGGTGGTCGTATATCGCCGACTGGGTGGGCGTGCCTTTGTCCCATGTTCTGGATGTTGCAGGAGCCCTGCCGCAGGCGAAATACGTCGTCTATTACTCGTTTGAGCCCGACACCTGGGAAAGCATCGACATGGCCGACGCGCTGCACCGGCAAACTTTTGTGACCTATGGGATGAACGGCGACGACCTTCCCGTGGGCCACGGCGGGCCGCTTCGCCTGCGGCTCCCCCGGCAGATGGGCTACAAGAGCGTGAAATACCTGACGCACCTGACGGTCACCGACGATATGAAGAAATTCGGAAAGGGTGTTGGCTCCGTGTCCGCGGAATACGGCTACGCCTGGTACGCCGGGATCTGACAGGCGTGTTTCAAGCGAGTGCCGCGGCAGAAAAAGCATGTGTGTGGTGAGCCTGCCGAACCATTGGTTTCTTGACCTACCAGGGTCTGAACGACACAGAACACGATACCGGGCATTCGAATAAAACCTGCGACGAAGTTCCTCTGGCCCTGTAATTATTTTCCAGATTCCTGTATTTAACTCGTGACGACAATTGCGCGAGGTGTGAAAGGAGCGGACAACCTGCCCTTCGCACGCTCAGGGTAAAAAGGTTGCCCCTACGAAGGCAACAAATGAAGAGCGGACAGCCCGCCGCGGCGGGCTGCCCCTACGTAGGCAACGGATGAAGAATTTCGGCGGGTCTTGACGGCTGGCGGGGTGGAGTGCACGATGGAACTTCGCGGCCGGTTACAGCGTCAGACAACATAGGGTCCTGGAATAAAGCGAGGAGAAATTCATGGCGACGGCGGCAATCTCATCCACCAAGGCGCGAAATTTCATTAATGGCAAGTGGGTGGATTCGGGATCCAAAGAGTTATTCGAGAGGCGAAACCCGGCAAACATCGATGAGGTCGTGGCGCGGGCGCCCAAATCCACGCGCGAAGAGATGCGCGAAGCGATTGCCGCGGCCAAAACGGCCTTTCCCGGTTGGCGGGACACTCCGGCTCCGGTGCGAGGGCGAGTGTTGAATCGCGCGACCGCATTGATGGAGTCGCAGAAGGAAGAGCTGGCGCGGCTCCTGACTCGCGAAGAAGGCAAAACGCTGAAGGATTCGCTGGGCGAGGTACAGAAGTCCATCAACATTCTGGAGTTCATGACTGGAGAAGCGCGACGGTTGGGCGGCGAAACCTTGCCGAGCGAGTTGCCGCGCAATTTTGCATACACGGTGAAATGCCCGTTGGGCGTAGTGGGCGCGATCACCCCCTGGAATTTTCCAATTTCAATTCCGGTATGGAAATTGGCGCCGGCATTGGTAGCTGGAAACACGGCGGTGCTGAAACCCGCGGAATTGACGCCACTGACGGCCGCTGCGGTGGTGCGCATATTTGAAGAGGCCGGCCTGCCACCCGGTGTGCTGAACCTGGTTCTCGGCTCCGGCTCGGAAATTGGCGACGAAATGGTGCAACACCCCGACGTGCGCGCCTTATCATTCACCGGGTCAAACGCTATAGGGAGTGCTTTGTACGCGGCGGGAGCTTTGAAGCTTAAAAAATGCCAGTGTGAGATGGGCGGGAAGAATCCCATTGTCGTCCTGGAAGATGCCGATCTTCCACTCGCTGTGGAGTCGGCGATCTTCGGGGCCTTTGGCTCTGCTGGGCAGCGCTGCACTGCTACCAGTCGCGTGATCGTGGAAGATGCCGTGGCCGATCCCTTTGTGCAGATGCTTCTGGACCGCACGCGAATGTTGAAGGTGGGAGACGGATTGGCGTACGGAATTGACCTGGGCCCGGTGGTGGATGAAAAGCAGCTGGCGACGGTGCTGGGCTATATCGAAATCGGTAAAAAAGAGGCCAAGCTGCTGGTGGGCGGAGGGCAGCTCAAGGGGCAGGGGTACGACCGTGGGTATTTTGTGGCCCCGACCGTGTTCGATGAAGTTCCGTGGGACAGCATGATCGCCCAGGACGAAATTTTCGGGCCGGTGCTCTCGATCATTCGTGTGCCAGATTTTGATGAAGCGATGCGCGTGGCCAACTCCGTCCAATACGGGTTGTCCAGTTCCATCTACACGAATGACGCGACGCGCGTGTTTGATTTTATTGAGCGCATCGAAACGGGGATTGTGCATGTGAATTCCCCCACGGTTGGGGGCGAAGCACAATTGCCGTTCGGCGGGATGAAAGGCACGGGAGTTGGGCTTCGGGAGATGGGGCGCGTGGCGGTTGATTTCTACACCGAGATCAAGGCTGTCTATATTGATTACACTGGGCAAAAACGGCAGACATCACTTTACTGATATTTCGCATTCACTTGTCGATGCGGGCGTGGATTTATGGAAAGAATAACGAAGCAATTTATCTTCACACTTGCCTATGCGGCAGTGATTTGCTCCATGGCAGGTCTTTTGTTCACTGTTCAGACGCAGGCCGGCGATACCCAAACATGGGTTCCGCTGCTTGCGCCGATCCTCCGGATTGACGGCGATCCGCCCAAGGATTGGAATCTGTACAAAGGGCGGTGGGACAGAGACGACAAAATTGTGCTTTTGCAATGGGGAAAGCGCTATTTACGCGTGGACACTCATGCGCAAGAAGTGAGGGAGCTGGACCCGAGTTCGGTCACCAAACAAAAAAACAAACTGCAGACGCCGTCCGATGTGAAATCCGCGAAAGTGTTGGCCGCGAGCGATTGGATCGTTCGCGATGCCGGGGCGGTATGGCGGATCCATTTCGTGCTGACCGACGAAAACCACGATGTCGACATAAACATTCCGAATGCGGCCAGATAATGCCGGGGTCTGCGCGCCGTGGCGATTGATCGCTACTGGTTTGTTCCGCAGTAGGGGCAGCGGCGCGGGCGTCGAATGATTGCCGCATCTCGCGGAAAAATCTCACCGAGTGTCCAATCCACGGCGACCTGCAATTGTTTCTTCAGGCCCGCGAGTTTGTAAAGGTGGACGGCGTTCCAGAAGAGCCAGGCGAAATATCCGCTGAAACGCAATCCGCCAATGTTGACGACCGCGTAGTTCATTCCCAGCGATACCAGCATGCCTTTGGAAACGTACCGGTAACTCTCGAGTGGCTCGTTGCACATGGTGTGCGCGATGTTTCGCGCGGCGACGCGGCCCTGATCAATGGCCACGGGCGCGACCCTCGGTGCGTCCAACGCTTCCGTTGCGGCAGCGGAATCCCCCGCAACGAAAACCTCTGGATGGCCTTCGAGTTGAAGGTGCTCGTT